>DASTGW010000491.1:0-2643 GCA_035718705.1 Terriglobales bacterium
TTGCTCCTGCCCTGCACTCCGCAGCCGAGGATTCCGACAGTCTTCGCATCCTTGCGCGCCAGGTACTTTGCCGCCACCGCCGTTGCAGCTCCCGTCCGCATGGCCGTAATCCATACGCAATCCATCACTGCGATCGGGATGCCGGTCTCAGGATCGTTGAGGATCAACAGCCCATTGATATAAGGAAGACCTTTCGCCTGGTTCGCCGGATACCCGCTCACCCATTTCACACCGACAGAGTTCATCCCCGGAATGTAGGCCGGCATGGCATGGATGAACGCATCGGGCTGTGGATGAACTCCGGGCTTCGGCGGCATCTCGACTTTGCCTTGCGCCTTCTGGCGAAACATCTCCTCCACGGCGCTGATGACCTCGCGCATCGTCACGCCTGTCGCGATTACATCCGACTGCGAGAGATACAGGAATTCCCTGCGGGACATAGTCTCCTACGAACAGAAACTTGAAGCTTATAACCACAAAGGACACAAAGGATCACGAAGAAATTAGGGATTCAAACCCAAAACCCTTCGTGCACCTTAGTGTCCTTGGTGGTAAGACGAGGTTTAAATTACCAACTTACCAAATTACCAACTTACTAATTTCTTCTAGCTTTCTTCCGCCACGAACTTATCGTAATCCGCTGACGAGAGCAGCGCGTTGGCTTCCGCGGGATTCGAAAGCTTCACCTTCACCATCCACGCCTGGTGAGGTTCGCTGTTGACCTTCTCGGGCGAAGTGGCCAGATCGCCATTCACTTCGGTGATTTCGCCCGACACCGGCGCGTACAGGTCGGAAACTGCTTTCACCGACTCGACGGTCCCAAAGCTCTGGCCGGCTGTGATCGTAGCGCCCACCTTCGGCAACTCGACGAACACGATGTCGCCCAGCGCCTGCTGTGCGTGGTCCGTGATACCGATCGTGCCAGTGCCGCCGTCAATCTTGATCCACTCATGCTCTTTCGTGTACTTAAAATCCGCGGGATAAGCCATTCTTTCTATCTCCAAAATCTATTTATGATTGGCACGGCGATCCCGCGCCAGAACTACATTGCATACTTCGACAGGTAATTAGTTTTTAGTAGTTAGTATTTGGTCGTGAAGGCTTGCCAGTCACCCAATCCCTTCAGGACTAAATACTAAAAACTAAGTACTAACTACTTTCTTTGGTTTTTTATAAAACGGCGTCGGCACCACCTTCGCCTTTACCGCCTGGCCACGAATCTCTACCGCCAGTTCGCCATCTACGCCTGAGTGCGACGGCGGCACGTATGCCAACGCGATGTTCTTCTTCAGGAAGGGCGCGGGCGAACCGCTGGTCACGTAGCCTATCTCCGTACCGTTGGAGTTGAGGACTTTGTATCCATCACGTGCGATGCCGCGATCGACCATCTCCAAACCGATCAAAGTGCGTTGCACACCATCTTCTTTGGCCTTTGCAAGCGCCTCTTTTCCAGTGAACTCCTGCTTCTCCATCTTGATGAAGCGGTCGAGACCGGCTTCCCACACATTGATGGTGTCGGAAATTTCGTGCCCGTAGAGCGGTAACTTCCCTTCCAGACGCAGTGTGTTGCGCGCGCCGAGTCCGCAGGGCAGGCAGCCGAACTCTTCTCCAGCTTCCATCACTTTGTTCCACACCATCGCGCTGGTGTCTTCATCATTGGGGACGTAGATCTCGAAGCCGTCTTCAGCCGTGTAGCCGGTGCGCGCGATCATGATGTTCTTCAGACCGCATACTGTCCCGTAGGTAAACCAGTAGAACTTCACTTTGCTGAGATCGGCGTCCGTAAGTTTCTGCAACACATCGACGCCCTTCGGACCCTGGATCGCAATCTGCGTAAAGTTGTCACTCAGGTCGTTGACTTCGCAATTGAATCCGCGCGCGTTGTCGCGTACCCAGTTGTAGTCCTTCTCGCGCGTCCCGGCGTTGATAACGATCAGGTAATCGTCGTCGGCCATTTTGTGCACGATCACGTCGTCCACGAACGTGCCCTGCGGATACAGCATCGCCGAATACTGCGCCTGCCCTGCGTTCAGCTTCGAGGCGTCGTTCATGCAGATGTGCTGTATCGCAGCCAGCGCCTCCGGCCCATGCACGCGGATGTCGCCCATGTGGCTCACATCGAAGATGCCCACACCGTTGCGCACAGCCATGTGTTCGGCGATCAGTCCGCCCGACTTGCGGTCGCCCGCCGGCGGATACTCGACCGGCATGTCCCAGCCGTTGAAGTCCACCATCTTGGCGCCCATCGCCCGATGGACGGCGTTCAAAGCGGTTTTTCGCGGAGTACTGGTTTCAACCGTGGTGGACAAAGCAGAGCCTCACAACAGGAATTTGCGCGAATCTACAAACGGGCTAGGGTAACACTTGCGTACAACGGGAATCAATGACGCAGGGTGGAGCAGCGCTTTAGTGTTGGGTGGAGCTGCGCTTTAGCGCTGCGGAAATGGCCGCGGAAGAAGAGCGGCTTTAGCCGCCGAGGTCGACCGAGGTGAAATGCTTCTCATAGGGAGACTTCACCTTCTTCAATGGCATATCAGGGAAGCGCTTGTAGATCGCAGCAATCACTTCGAAACACCGTTTTTCCTCTATATAGCCAAGCAAGCAAGATTCCCGCGAACCCGTATCCGCGTACAGTCCTTCCGG
>DASTGW010000492.1:0-5001 GCA_035718705.1 Terriglobales bacterium
GGAAGATTCGGCCGTCCCTTACCCTTACTGGAGGTTTGCGGTACAGCCTCTGGCGCCCAATTTACGAAACTCACGGTTTTGAAGCTGCTCCCGACATTCCATTGAGCAAGTATCTTGCTCTTCGCGCGGCCGGCGCTGCCGCAGGCACGCCGTTCAATACTCCCATTACTGTAAACTTGGCTGGTCCGGCAAATAACGCTCCCAATATGTACACTTGGGATAAAAAGAACTTGCAACCTAGGGTTGCGATCGCCTGGTCACCCAGCGCTTCCTCTGGCTGGCTAAATAGGCTGTTCGGTAAACAAGGAGATACTGTCATCCGTACCGGCTTCTCCGTGAACGGCGACTATTTTGGTCAGGCACTAGCGGCTTTCTTTGACTCGGAAAATACGCTCGGTTTCGGATCACAGACCACTGTCTCAGCTAACACCTACAACGTCGGCTGCACTCCGTATCAGAGTCCAGGCAGCAAGTATTTCGGCGCCCCAGGCACGTGCACCGGTACCAAAGCGCTCGGACCTCTCTTCACCGCTTACGGCCAAGACGTGCGTGGTTTGCCTGGCATCACGCTCCAACCGAACATCACCTTCCCTCAAATGCAGCCATCCGACAATCAACGTCGAATCGAAGCCTCCCTCGACGGCGACCTCACCACTCCCAAGAGCTACGCTTGGAGTTTGACTTTCGAACGCCAACTGCCAAAGCAGATGGTCTTCTCTGCTAGCTACATCGGCCGAGTTGCGCGGCATCTTCTGTTGCAACGCGACACCATGGCACTGGGGGACCTGACCGACCCGAAATCGAAAGTTGACTGGTACACAGCCGGCACAACGTTAGCTCAGTTGTTCAACAAACATACTGGCATCGATGCCAACGGGGACTTCACCAACCCTGCTGCGATCACGCCGATCCCTTACTTTGAGAATCTTTTCCCAGGATTGGCCGGGAATCTCGGTTATCCTGCCAGCTACACGGCTACCCAGGCAGCTTATGCTGACCTGAACGACGAAGGCGGCGACTTCACCACCATGCAGTCCGACATTGATAACTTCTCGAATGTCGGTACCAATGCTTTCTACAACCCTCAGTATGGTGCCCTCAGCGCCTTCAGCACCGTAGGAAATTCCTCGTATAACGCCTTGGCCATCTCTCTCCGTCAGCGGTTGAGCACGTTGTACTTCGACTTTAACTACACCTACTCCCATTCCATCGACGACGCTTCCGGACTTCAATCGGCGGCCAGCTACGATGGCACGGCATTCATCTTGAATCCGTTCCGTCAGCGTGACAACCGCGCCAGCTCTGACTTCGACATGCGTCATCAGATCAACGCCAACGCCGTATGGCAGTTGCCGTTCGGTACCGGACGCAAATGGTTGACAGACATGCCTACCATTGGCCAGGGCATCATCGGAAACTGGCAGCTATCCACCATCTTCCGTTGGAACACCGGTATGCCGATCGGCTTCTATGACGCTCCCGGAGTTTTCGACGACGCTCGCTGGGCAACCAACTGGGAAGTTCAAAGTAACGGCGTCCCCTTGAAGCCTATTCACACATGCCCAGGTATGCTCAATGGCTTCCCCAACATGTTTGCCTGTAACCAGGTCGAGGCTTATCAGAGCTTCCGGAATCCTTATCCGGGCGAGACTGGTCCTCGCAATTATTTCCGCGTGCCTGGCTATGTCAGCATGGACTTCGGGTTGGGCAAAACCTTCCACCTGTCGGGGATTTCGCATGTAATCCCCGAGACTCATCAATTACAGTTCCGCTGGGAGGTGTTCAATGCGACGAACACGCAGCGTTGGGGAGCGTTCGATGGCACCCGCACTGGCTACGGTATCCAACTCTTCCCCAGCGAGAATCAGCCGTCTAAAACGTTCGGAAACTTCCGCAAAATTCAGGGGTCTCCGCGCGTGATGCAGTTCGGCCTGCGCTACTCCTTCTGAGTTGCAGTGCTTCTCTCAACCCCAGGCTTCGGCCTGGGGTTTTTCTGTCGCTTTGCGGCTCCCGTCATGACCTCAGCAAAACCCAGCTTTTCCGCCTTAGAACGCACTCTGGAGTACACATCCTCCTGTGCCTTCATGGACAATAGCAACACGCCAATCTTGATGTACGATTCCTCCCAGCATCTGGGAAAGCTGCCAGGGTGGTGAATGGCCTTTACGGTCGAAGTGGCCGGACAATCAGACGTCGGTTGTGTGCGCTCGAACAACGAAGACAACTTCGGGTACGACTCGCGCTACGGCATCTTTGTCGTCTGCGACGGCATGGGTGGCCAGGCCGCCGGCGAAGTCGCCAGCAAGATGGGCGTCGATACCGTCCTCACCTATTACCGCACTTCTTCTGAATCCGGACACTTCCCCAAAGTCGGCGAGCAGGTCGAGAACCTCACCGAACGCGCCAATCACCTCGCCAGCGCCATCCAGTTGGCCAACACCGCAGTTTGCGAAGCTGCTGGTGCCAACCCCGATCGCGCCGGCATGGGCAGCACCATCGTTGCCGTCAGCACCGAGGGCAACGGCGCCTTCTTCTCCATAGCCCATGTAGGCGACAGCCGAATCTACCTGGTGCGCAACCGCGACATTCAGCAGTTAACCAACGACCATTCCCTCGTCATGGAGCAGGTGCGCCGCGGAATCATCACGCTCGCCGAAGCTCGCATTTCCAAGATGCAAAACATCATCGTTCGCGCTCTCGGCAGCGAGCCCAACGTCAAGCCTGACCTCGACGACGTTATGGCGATGCCCGGCGATGTGCTTGTCCTCTGCAGTGATGGCCTCACCCGTCATGTGCCAGACGACAGCATCGCCGAAGTCGTCAGCAATACAGCCGATCTGCGCCATGCCTGCGACCTGCTGATTCAGGGCGCTCGCGATGGCGGCGGAGAAGACAACATCACTTGTCTTCTGCTGCGATTCACCATTCAACCCTGGTACAAGAAAGCTTTAAGCAAAGTTCTACCCGCTGGAGGAAGTCCGAAATGGCAAAACTCTTTTTGAAGTTCGAGCAGTCGCTCCTCAAGGAATACGAATTGAAGGACGGCGTTTCGATGACCATCGGCCGGTTGCCCGATAACAGTGTTCACATCGACAACCTCGCCGTCTCCGGTCACCACGCTCGCATCGTCTGGGAGACCGACCATTTCGTTCTCGAAGACAACAACAGCCTGAACGGGACCTTTGTGAACAACCGTCGCATCAACCGCGCGGCGCTGAAAGATGGCGACCTTGTGCTCATCGGCAAGCACACCCTCACCTATCAGGACGAAGTCGCCGAACACGCGGCAGTCCCGGCCGCGCCCGCCCCCGGCGCCAGAATGCCGAACCTCGATGCCACGGTGGTGCTCGACACCCGCCGGGCCAAAGAGATGATGGCACAGCAAGCCGCCGCTCCCGGCAGAAGCGCGGTCGCGACACCAGAAAAGGAACGCATCGGCCAGATCCAGGTCCTCCACGGCAAAACCGATCACCCGGAGTACACCCTCAGCGGCAAGCTCACCGTAATCGGCAAGTCCGACATGGCTTCGATCAGGCTCAAACGATGGTTCGCTCCAAAAGTAGCCGCTGTCATCAACAAGCGCGACAACAAATTCTTCATCGCCGCTTCCGAGAAGTCGGTTCAGGTCAAGGTGAACGACGACGTCATTTCCGGCCAAAAGGAATTGAATGAAGGCGACGTAATCGACGTCGCCAAAGTGAAGCTAACCTTCTCCTACAGCGAATAGGGCCCATAATTCGCGTCACCCAGAAAGGCCCCACCGCCGAGGTCTGGCTGAGGAGGGCGTGAGCCCGACAAAGCATCTATGCAATGTCGCTCGCAACCACCTCGCGCAATCCTTCAGGTCATGCTGAGTCGCAATCCACCAGGTCATGCTGAGCGCAATCCATTAGGTCATGCTGAGCGCGGCGAAGCATCTCCGCACTTTGCAACATCTCTCTTGCCCTGCCATCACTAAAGCCTGAATACTGGATACTGGATACTGGGTACTGGAAACTGACTTCCGAATACACCGCCGCCGCACTCTCTCTAGCCTCCGCCGCTTTATGGGGCACCGCTGATTTCAGCGGTGGCTTCGCCGCTCGCAAGGCCAATCCCTTCGGCGTCGTGGTCTTCGCCCACGGCACCGGCTTGCTCTGCATGCTCGCGTTGGCTTTCATCACCCGTGAGCCAGTCCCCTCTCACGCGGCGCTCTTGTGGGGCGTGGCCGCTGGACTCACCGGGGGCTTCGGACTGGTCTCCCTGTACCGCGCTCTCGCCATCGGACAAATGGGCATCAACGCTCCTGTCGCCGCCGTCATCACTGGAGCTCTACCCGTCGTCTTCGGCATCTGGAAGCAAGGCTTCCCGGCGCCAATCCAGATCGCCGGCTTCTTCATCGCTCTCATCGCCATCTGGCTTATTGCGCTCCCCAACGGCGAACTCGGACGCCCTCGCGGACTCGGCCTCGCCGTCTGCGCCGGCATTGGTTTCGGCTTCTATCTCATCTGCAGCAACCAGGCCGCCGCGGAGGCCGTCTATTGGCCCCTGGTCTCCTCCCGCGCCGCTTCCATCGTCGAGATGCTCCTCGTCGTTACCATCGTCGGCAAACCCTGGAAGCCCAGCTCTAGCCTTCTTCCTTACATGCTCATCGCCGGCTCACTTGACTCCGGCGGCAACGCCCTCTTCATGTACGCCGTCCGCCACGGACGTCTCGACGTTGCCACCGTCCTCTCTTCGCTCTACCCCGCCAGCACCGTCCTGCTCGCCCGCATCGTCCTGAAAGAACGCATCTCCCGCTGGCAGATGGCCGGCATCGTAGCCGCGCTCATCGCCGTCCCACTCATCGCATCCCGCTGACCCTCTTTCCCACCCGCTTCTCCACCGCCTCCATCCTCATCTTCCGACACACGTCCCCAAACTCCTCGCCCGGCCCCTTCCACCGCAACTCCTCGAGAGAATCAAACACCGGCACATCCAAGCGCAACGTTGCCAGCTTCCGAAACAACAATGCATCCTCCC
>DASTGW010000493.1:0-7473 GCA_035718705.1 Terriglobales bacterium
CTCGTTGTCGAAATTCGTGATGACCACACCCTGCCTGCCACTCTGATCGAAGTCGCCCACGTCGACTCCCATTCCGGCCCGGGCCTTTCCGTCAGTGCTGAACGCGAGGCCTGATTCAACGCCAACTTCCTGGAACTTTCCATTCTTCAAGTTGCGATGCAGCTTGTTCGGCTGAGTATCGTTGGCGACCACGATGTCCGGCCAGCCGTCACCGTTGAAGTCCAGCATCGCCACTCCCAGCGACTTTGAACTTGTGTCGAAAATTCCGCTGGTAGCGGTTACATCTTCGAAAGTTCCGTCGCCACGATTATGAAAAAGCCAGCAGGTCTCCCCGCGATAGGCTTCGGGCGTACAGTACGACTTGTGTTTGCCGTCGAGGCTGCAGGAGATGTCTTTATCCGGCGACCACTTCACATAGTTGCAAACGAAGAGATCCAAAAAGCCGTCGCGATCATAATCGAGCCACATCGCGGAAGTGCTAAGTGCGGTTCGGTTGCCCAGACCGCTGGATTTCGTCACGTCGACGAACGTGCCCTTACCTGTGTTGCGAAAGAGGCGGCTTTGACCGACACACGTAATGAACAGGTCCGGGTAGCCATCGTTGTTGAAGTCCCCGACGGCAACTCCCATCCCATACATTTCGATATCGAGACCAGCAGCGCGGGTCACATCTGCGAATGTGCCATTACGGTTGTTGCGAAACAGCTTCAGTGTGGATCGAGATCCTGGATGTCCGGGCCAATGCGTACTGTTGATGAGCAGAATGTCGAGCCATCCGTCAGCATCGTAGTCGAGAAATGCACAACCCGATCCCAGCGTCTCCGGAAGTAGTTTCCCGCCAAACGCGCCATTGTTGTGCCTGAAGTCGAGGCCTGCCTTCGACGTGACGTCGGTGAGTCGAAACCCAACGTTGGCAGGGGCCGCGAACGCCAATTGTGAAGCCGCGGCAACGCTGAGCGATCCAACGAGGAACTCGCGCCGATTCAAGAGAGATTCACCAATCCATTCTTGATTGCATACACCACGAGTTCTGCAGTCTTGTGGATCCCCAGCGTATCCATGATGTTCGAGCGATGGACGGCAACTGTGTTAACGCTCAGCGAAAGGTCGCTCGCAATCTCCTTGTTCGATTTTCCGCTTACGATCAGTTGCAAGATTTCCAACTCACGATCGGTAAGGCCCGAGTTCTTCTCTCCTCGAAGCGGTGCTGGTTTGGCAATGCGCGGATCAAGAACGGTTGCTCCTCCCGCAACTCTCTTCACTGCGTCCGGAAGGTCCAGATCCACGGCACTTTTGAGGATGTAACCGTTTGCGCCAGCATCGAGCGCACGTCGAACCCATGTTTCTTCCGAATGCATGGAGAGCATCAACACCGCGATATCCGGCATTTCGCGTCGAATCTGGCTCGCGGCCTCCATCCCGGTCTTGACGGGCATTGCGCAGTCCATCACGACGACCGTCGGCTTCAACTTGCGCGTGAGCGCAATTGCTTCTTCGCCATCGCCTGCTTCCGCGATAACCTCAATTTCAGGGTCGTCCTCGAGCATCAGACGAAATCCCCTGCGTACGAGCGCATGATCATCGGCGAGAACAACGGTAATGCGCTTTCGACTCAATCGAGCTTCTCCTGTGGCACTTCCAATCGTACTCGCGTGCCGCCGCCGTCGGCCGGTATCCAGCGAATGGTACCTCCTATCAACTCGGCCCTCTCTCGCATGGCAACTAGTCCTATTCCCTTTCTCGCTTGATCTAGTTCGATGCCCTTACCATGGTCCTCCACTTCCAGGATCAAGCCGTGCCTCGCAAAATTAAGACGAACGTCGGCACTCTTTGTCTGCGAGTGACGCACTACGTTATTCAGCGCCTCCTGCAGGACGCGATAGATGTGAATACCGACGCGCGAACTGATTGGCCTCGATTCGCCTGATTTCTTGAAGTTTATGGTAATGCCGTGTTGTCGCTCAACCGTGGGAAGGTACCAGTCAATTGCGCTCTCGACGCCCGCTTCGTCAAGTATCACCGGGTGCAAAGCTTGCGAGAGACTACGCACGTTTTCCAGCGTGGATTGTGCGATGTCGCGCACCTCGCGAATATCGCGACTCCACGTTGTATCCGCCGCTTGTCGTTCGGCCCGGCCGAGCAGTGACCCGATCGCTGTGAGTATCTGTCCAAACTCGTCATGCAGTTCCCTGGAAATGAATTGCAGAGTTGATTCCTGGGTGTTGATTACCTTCTGTGCCAATTCGCTCCGCTGTTGAGAAAGATCCTCCAGGCGACGGAAGATCAGGCGGTTCGACCAGATCAGTAACACAATCGTTAGAACGATGGCGATCAGCGTGGCGACGAGGAACAGATATACGCGCCGTTCGACAGTGGAATAGACATCTTCGATCTGTGCCGCCGCTTGTTCTTCCGCGCGATTATTTTCAACCAGTAGCCGCGCCACCGTGTTGCTGATTCCCGCTTCTCTTGTTTGCAGGGGGCCTATCAGCTTTCGTGCTTCGGCCTCGTTTTTCTCCGCGAGAGCGAAGAAGGTATCCAGTTCGCTCCAGAACTGCACGAACGACGAAGACAGATATTGGCGCTGCTCAGGAGTTCGAGTGCTCGGCGCAAACTGGTCTTCGGTTTTCAGGGCATCTTCAAGGTCGGTTCGCAGACGCGTAAACTGCGATCTCCAAGCAGTCAGGGGATAGGGTTCGTCGCCCGTGACCATATCCCGCATCGCCAGTGCGAGTCCATTCAAGTCGTTTTGAACGCGCAGCAACTGGAGCGAATCGCGCCGATTGCGATTCACGAGTTCAGTCTGCACCTGCCTGAGATTTGCAATCTGGCGTCGTATATACCAGGAATAGGCAACAATCGAGCAGAGTATGACCACCAGTCCAAGCAGAAGTCCGCGGGTTGGTCTAGAGCGCAGCCGGTCTTGTCGCCACACAAAGTGAGAATACAACAGCGCAGCACTCAACCCGAACTTCTGATTGTGTGACCACTCAGAACAAAAAAAATGCTCAGCCCGGCTGGCTGAGCACGTAAGGGGGCAAAAATCGTTATTGAATGAGGACAGTACAGCTGGAACGTAAACCACGCGTAAAACGTACGCTAAAAGATGGTAAACGTCCCCATGACTCAACTACGATGATGTGAATGTAATCGCAACGTTTCGCACCAGCAATACTACAAAAGTATTAGCGTCTCCCATTTCAGCTAAGTTCCATCAAGACTGCAATTTGGCGGAAATCGATTGAGAGTTGTAGACTACCCGGCGACTCCCGAAAGGACATAGGAATGACGAATTGGATTCGTTGCAGCGCAGTGGCGTTCTTGCTCTTCGCCCTCACGGCGGTCGGTTTGGCACAGCAGGCTAAGAAAACTGGCGTGCTCGACGCCCAGGGTCTCGAAAAAGTGGTGCCTAGTACCTTCTTCTTTGACGATCAGATCGCTCCCGTGCAGATGCGCAACGCCCTGGCCATCCGCACTCAGGATGGAAAGGTCATCGCCGCCGGCCTGGTCGACAGCTCCGGTTATGCCGCCGACGTCGCGCAGAAATATCAGGGGTTTCTGATCACTTCGAAAAAAATTTCAATCGACGACAAGAGTCTTGCGCCAGGACAGTATGGATTTGGCTTCACCAAAGATGGAAATTTTCGCGTGATGGATGCCGGAGCCAATGACGTTCTCGTCGTGAAGTTCACCGAAGACAGCCAACTCAAGCGAGCAGTTCCACTGAAAGCCGTCGCCAGTGGCTCAGACTTCCGGCTTTATGCGGGCAAGAAGTATGTAACTCTGAAGGTCCAGTAGCGCCGACGCTGCTTGCGTGCTTCACGCAGGCAGCTCCCTCCCTTTATTACTTCTGAAAGATTAACGATGCAAAATCAATCAGGTTCCGTCGCCATACCATCCAGGTATGATCGCCAGGCGTTTCTACCGGGGTGAAGTTAACGTTCTTCGACTTCAGCCAACTGAACAGCCTCCGATTCGGTTCGATCAAGCGATCTTCGGTTCCACAACTAATCCATATCCGCTTCACTTGCTTGTTCAAGTTTGCATCAACCGCTGGGAACGATTTGTCGAACGGCTCGGGCAATCCCCCCGAACTGAAGGCACCGATCCATTCGAACTTGTCAGGATTGCTAAGGCCGGTGAGGAGTGTCTCTGAGCCTCCCATCGACAACCCGGCGATCGCCCGATCCTCGGCTTTGCGCGAAACCGAATAGCTCTTCTCGACCTGGGGAATAACTTCTGTCAGCAATGCTTCCCGGAACTTTGCAAAATTACGATCGCGCAGGCCGGTGTCTGCCCACGCTCCCCATTTATGCTCGATCATCTTCATATCGCCGTATCCGAGCGGCATCACAACGATCATTGGTTTCGCTTTCCTCTGCGCGATGAGATTGTCCA
Organism: Terriglobales bacterium; assembly: GCA_035718705.1. Taxonomy (GTDB): domain Bacteria; phylum Acidobacteriota; class Terriglobia; order Terriglobales; family Acidobacteriaceae; genus DATMXP01. Next base: position 4,399 of record DASTGW010000493.1, read on the forward strand.
GGATCACATTCGCTCTGCCGACTGCCCACCACCCGCTCGCATCATCACTGTATCCATGTAGCAGGTAAAGCACCGGATATTTCGTTTTCTCTCTCGGATCGTAGTTCGGCGGCGTATACACGAAGTAATCGCGCTGGTCGCCTGCTACCGACGACTTGTAGAAATGATGATGAAGAATTCCATGTGGTACCTCGGAAACTTCCCAAGCCGCAGGCGGATTGGCGGGAAGCAGAAACTCGTTCTCCGGATTGATTAAGTTGGGCTTGATCACCGTATTCTCCGGATCAAGAGCCGGTACCTGATCAACGAGGAAAGAGTACCCGTAATAGTCGGGGACAAGAGGCTCCGTTGTGATTGACCAGACGCCCTCGCTATTGCGACTCATGACCGCCGGACCAGAGCCTTCTAAACTCAACATCACTTGTTTCGCGCCCACAGCGCGAAAGCTGAACGTGACACTTCGATCAGGACGAATCTGCACTGACGTAAAAGACTCCTGCGTGAAGGAAGCGACGGATACCATCGTCATGAAACTAAGCCATGCGGCGGTTCTAACGCGAGCTCGAAACATGCGAAACAGTGTAATCCCAACAGCCTCAGGCTTCCGTGACTTCAAGAACGTATATTCACGCAACTTCCCGCATAAAAACTGGTTCATAGGTTCTCAGGGCCACGGCTCTAGGAGACTGGGATGTCAAACATTCGAACTATAGCGGGAACGCTCTTTCTGAGCGCGGCACTGGCAATGGTGACTGTGCCCGCGGCAGCTCGCGACCATCACAATAAGTGCGAAGAAAAGGTAGAGAAAGCGGAAGCGAAGCTGGAAAAAACAATCCGCAAGCACGGAGAACATAGTCGCCAGGCTGAGAAACAGCGCGAAGAAGTGGAACGGCAGCGTAACAAGTGCGGTGTCGAGCACGACCGTCACTGAAAGCAAAGCCCCGGACTCGATAGCCGACCGGGGCTTTATTTCCATCAATGAGTTTCTATCTGAACTGGAACCAATTCACATTGCCTAGTGCCTTGGTCGAGTTAGCTTTGAAGACAAGGTACACGTCGTGGACTCCGGACGGCGCTCCTGAGATCGTGCCGCTTACCGTTTGCCAGTTCTGCCACCCTCCCGTGCTCGGAACGGTTGCCGTGGCTGCCAATGGCCCGGCCACACTATCGAGGTGAAACTCGACTGTTCCGCCGCAAGTGCCTTCCGACGCCAGGCACGCCAATCGCACATCTACGCCAGTTATACCCGACCCGAAATCCACGTTCTTGTATAAGGCGTAGCTGCCATTGCCGGAGAAGCCAAGGTCGTATCCACCATTCGCGTCAGAGGATGTTTCGGTTTGAAGCCCCGAGACAGAGTTGTAACTCGATGCCTGGATTTGTGATTTTGCACTCAACGGCAGAGTCACTCCTGTCTGGGCGCCGGTCCAGGAGAACGTCGCACCCGCATACGCCGGCAGCGTATACGCAAAGCTCTGGGATCCCCACTGCACCGAGAAACTTTGCGTTGCATTCGAGTCGTTGTACACCACTAGCGCTTTTGAACCGTCTGCGTTGGCGAATGCCACATTTACCAGTCCCGCAAGATTGTTCGAGTAGACCCGCGTTGCACCCGGTAGCACGTACTTGCTGAAGTGTCCCATGGTATAGAACTCGATGGAATAACTGGTTGCTCCTGAAGTGCTGTTTACCACGACCAGGGGAGTGCAGGTGTTACATCCACCTAAATTCGGGCCATGGGTCTGGTTCAGCGCCAGGCTCCACTTCACATAAGCCCTTGCCCAGTTGCGCATCACGTGCGTGATCTCTTCGAAGTCCGACTTCGCCTGGTTCGTGACCCAGGTACCGCCAGAATGCTCGGTGAGGAATTGCCCCTTGGTTGGAAACTGATTCTGCAGCGTGGTCATCGCGCCGGCAGTGCCACCGTAGCCGTGCCACGCAATGCCCACCACTTGCGGTGAATTTAGTAGCGTGGCATCGGCAAGAACCGTTTGCGGGTACGAGTACGCATCCCAGTTGTGGTCGTAGACAACAACCTTTGTGGTCAGGTTGTTCGTCGCGAGAGCGGGCAGCACATAATCGCGCAGAACCGTGATTTGTGTCGCTGCATCCATCGACATGCCAGGATAGTCGTTCGGCACATACAGTGGCTCGTTCTGCAGTGAGATGTAGTCAATGTCAACGCCAGCCGCCTTGTATGCCTCGATATATTTAACGAAGTAGTTGGCGAATGGCCCATACATGGAGGGCATAAGCGAGCCAGTCTTCATTGACCCGCTGCTCTTCATCCAGCCCGGCGGGCTCCACGGATTCGCCATGACCTTCAATTGCGGATTCAACTGCTTCGCCTGCAACGTCAACGGCAATACATCCACTTGGTCGTGGGCGATGGAGAAGTTCGCCAGCGTTGGATCCTCATTGCCGTCGTCATAGGAATAATGGGTTCTTGCGATATCCGAAGCTCCCATCGGATTCCTCAGAAAACTCAGGCCGATTCCGCTTCCGTTCCGCGTGAACAGATTGTTCAACACCGCGTCGCGATCCGTCGCCGACGCGACCTGGTTCAGAAGGAAAGCAGCCGAATCAGTTATTGATGCGCCGAACCCGTCGACCTGCTGATACGTTTGGCTCTCATCAACAACGATGACGTTGCTGGATGCAGTCTTGCCGGTGAAGTTAATGCTGCTCTCCGCCGACATGCGACGTGACTGATCGCTCGTCGTCAGTACTACCGATACTTGGGGTCCTGGCGCTCCTTGTTGCGGAATCGTATATACCGCGCTCACGGCAGAACTGTTGCTGAAACCCGAAGCAACGGCAATCGCGTTAATCGTGGTCGTGCTGCTTACTGCGATGGGATCGGTATATTTCGAAGATGAAGTAGTAGGAGTGCTGCCGTCTTTGGTGTAGTAAATCGTCGAGCCAGCAGTGCTCGACGAGAGCGAAACCATTTGGGTGGGACTATAAGTGCCGGCCAGCGGCCAGAATGTCGGAGCCGAAGCCGCTGGGTTAACGGGAGGCGGAACAGGAGGCTGTGTAGTAGAACCACCACCTCCGCCACCGCATGCGATCAAA
>DASTGW010000494.1:0-2995 GCA_035718705.1 Terriglobales bacterium
CGGAGCGAAACTGCTGTTCGCCTATTCGGCCTCGACTGTTCCGAAGATTACGGTGGTGTTGCGCAAGGCGTACGGCGGCGCATACATCGCGATGTGCTGCAGAGGGCTCGGCGCCGATCGCGTCGTGGCATGGCCTACAGCGGAGATTGCCGTGATGGGAGCAGAAGGCGCGGCAGAGATTGTGTTCCGCCGGGAGATTGACTCAGCCGAAGACAAGGAAGCCCGTCGCAATGAACTGGTGAACGAATATCGCGATACGTTTTCCAATCCGTATGTCGCGGCGGGACGGCGGCTTGTTGACGACGTGATTGAGCCCGCCGACACCCGCAAGTATCTTGCAGATGCGCTTGAAGCATTACACACGAAGCGGGAACTGCGCCCACAGAAAAAGCACGGACTGATACCGCTTTGAGGACATGGGTATGCTGATTGCCGCGGAGGGAATTGTGAGCGACAACATCGTGCAGGACGAGACGCCAATTCCGGGTGAGGTTCTGGCCGCGATCGTTGCGGCTGCAACAGTATTCCTTGGGAAGAAGCTGCGCATTCGCGGAATTTCAGAACTGCGGCAGATGGACGAGAAGACGAGTCGCTGGACGCGGCAGGGTCGGGTCCTGGTGCAGACGTCGCACAACCTTGCTTTGAAGCACCCGCAAAAAGCGCATTAGAAGGAAAAGGAAGGAAAGAGACTCTTGAAACTCCAGATCACGATCGATGGGAAGACTTACGCGGCAGAAGTGGATGTGATTGAAGAGGAAGAAGGCGAAGAGTTACCGGGCAACGTTACAGAAGCTTCGATACAGCACGCTTTACCGCCCGGGGCTTACACGCCGTCATATGCGAACGCAACGCACTCCGCCGACGAGAAGATGTATCAAAGCCCGCTGATGGGACTGGTGATCAAGGTGAATGTAATCGCAGGACAGGAAGTGAAGGCCGGTGAAGCGCTTGTTGTGCTTGAAGCGATGAAGATGGAGACCGGCGTTTATGCGCATCATCCGGGCAGAGTAAAAACCGTTGCGGTGAAGGCGGGCGACTCAGTGAAGTTGCACCAGTTGCTGGTCGAGCTGGAGTAGCCGGAATCCAGTTCTGCCCGTGAATGGAAAGGAAAGGCGAGTGCGCGGTATAGAGGAAGAGCTGAAAGCGGTGCCCGGGATCAAGTTCGTTGATCACCTCGCGATCGCGGTCAAGCAGGGGGAGCTGAACCAACAGGTCGCCGCATACAGGCTGATGGGATTTCGCGAGATTCATCGCGAGGAAGTTCTGGGCAATGACCAGGTTCGCGAATCGCTGCTGCAGATTGGCGAGGGGCCGAATTTGATTCAGCTGCTTGAGCCGCTGTCGAACGAGTCGCCGGTACAAAAGCTGATTGACAGAAACGGCGGACGTGGCGGATTTGCCCATGTGGCTTTCAGAGTCGTATGTGCGCAAAAGGCGTTTGATGCGATGAAGGCAAGTGGATTTCAGATCATCGACGCGGCGCCGAGAAAGGGCTCGCGCGGCACGACAGTCTTCTTTGTTCATCCGAAGTCGCGCGCGGAGAATCCGTTTGGAGTTTTGATCGAAATAGTCGAAGATCCGGAAAGTAAGTGAAAAGAAATGGAAGTTGAACATCTGCTCGACGAGTTCCCGCCGGTCACAAACGAAGAGTGGGAACGCGTCATCCACCGGGATCTCAAAGGCGCCGATTATGCAAAAAAGCTCATCTGGCATGCACCCGAGGGAATCGAAATAAAGCCGTATTACCGACGGGATGACATAGTCCGACTCGCATGGGATGAGGCGCCGGTAAACTCTTCTTCTCTGGGAGGCACACGCTCGGACGGCGATTGGCGCATACGCGAAGAGGTTGACGCAGTTGACCTGGAAAAGGCAAATCGCGACGCGCAGTTTGCGATCGCTTCTGGGGCGGAAGAAATTTCGTTTCGACGCACGGTCATTAACAATGCTTCGGATCTGAATTTACTGCTGGTGAATTTGACGGACGTGCCGCTGCACTTTGAGAGCGGCAGCGCATTGCTGTTGAGATTACTTTGCGACCGGATGCGGAGCAAGACCAGCTCGCAGTTGATCTCGATCGGAATGAACCCGCTTGCTAATGATGATCTTGCGACTGCCACCATACGGGATCGTCCGGAACAACTTCTTCCCTTCACAATCTGCACCGAACATCTTGAAGCGGAAGGTGCGAGTGCCGTTCACGAACTGGCCTTCTCGCTGGCAAGCGGCATTGAATATCTGGCGGAGATGAATGAACGGAATGTGGCCACCGATCTTGCAGCGAGGGCACTGGGGTTTTCGTTCTCAATCGGCGCAAGCTATTTTTTCCAGATTGCCAAGTTCCGCGCATTCCGCGAATTATGGGCGCAAACGGTTACGACGTTTGGCGGATCACGCGAAGCAGCGCGTACCCGGATAAACGCGCGCACCTCAACCTGGAATAAGACCATCTTTGATCCGCACGTGAACGTACTTCGTGCTACTACCGAAGCCATGAGCGCCGTACTTGGCGGTGTGGATTCAGTTTGCGTTGCGCCGTTTGATGACTGCTACAAGGTGCCGGATGCGGGGAGCCGCCGGCTGGCGCGCAACACGCAATTGATGTTGAAGCACGAAGCGCTGCTCACTCGTGTTGCAGATACGGGAGCAGGCAGCTACTACCTTGAATCGCTCACCGCATCTATCGGCCATGAAACATGGAAGCTGATGCAGCGAATCGAGGCTGGAGGCGGTTACCGGAAGGCCGCGGCATCAGGTTTACTGGAAAACATTCTGAAGGAAGCGCGAAAGGATCGCGACAAGGCGGTTATCGCCCGCCGTCGCCTGTTTACTGGGACAAACCAATACGCCGATCCGCTGGAAAAAGCACTCGGCAGGATCGACACAGCCCGAGTGGAGGCAGAGCTTCGGGGCACGCTGAGCTATGAACAGTTACGGCTGCGCACCGAACGCTTTGCAGCTGAAACGGGAAGAACACCTCGCGTACTGCTGGCAG
>DASTGW010000495.1:0-7353 GCA_035718705.1 Terriglobales bacterium
AGGGCGGACTCCAGGTCGTGTTAGGTCAACTCAGCGGGTTTGGCAGTTTAAGCGCCGAGACCTACTACAAAATCAACAACCAGGTGATCCCGAAGCTCGGGCAGTACATGATCGACAACCCTTCGAAGCTGAAGCCGGTCCCATTCCAGGTGCAACTGATTCAGCCGATGGTGATTGACAATCTCTTGTCCGCCCGTTCGATCGTGTACGGCATGCGACGGCTGAGAGATGGAAGAACCTTCAATGAAGCTGTGGCGCAAGCCGGCGAAAAATACGATAAAGACGAAATCCGGGCTGTCTATTTGAAGTTGGCACCGAACACTGGTGCGAACGAAAAACCACCGCAGTCTGCACGCGAAGCTGCGGATGAATGGCTGGCAGACAATCGAATAGAGAGAATCTGCGTTTAGTAAAGCAGCGGAACACCAGCGGCGTTCGATTGGCCGTGGTGTTCCGCATTTCGTGTACGCCGGCATAACTCTTGCGGAAGGCGCATGCGATACAATTCCGTCCCTCAAGGAGTATCGACATGCCTCCGACAACGGGAAATGGAAAGATCTGCTACCTGGAAATTCCCAGTAACGATATCGCGAAGTCAGCGGCCTTCTACGAATCAGCATTCGGATGGCATATCCGCACCAACAACGAAGGACACACGGCGTTCGATGATGGCGTGGGCCAGGTGAGCGGACAATGGCGCAAGGGATGGCCAGCACACACGGGCGGGATCACGATTCACATCATGGTGGACGACGCGGCTGCGACGGTGGAGAAGGTTGTCGCCAGCGGCGGCACAATCATCGAGCCGGTCAGCGGACCACGCGAGAAGTTTGCCAAGTTCCGGGATCCGTCGGGGAATGTGATGGGGATTTACCAGGAGAGGAAATAGAAGGGTAGCCTTCTTCTCCGGTGCTGTGAATCGATTGCGCGGGCTTGGAAGCCCGTGTCCACACTTTAGAAGTTCACACTGATCGAAGCAGGCAAGCAGGATTGCTCGCCCTACACACATTAGTCGAAGCGTTCGTATAAGACGCTCTTGCGATCCCAGCCTAGCTCTTTGATCAGCAGGTCGCGGTTGGCGGTGACCATGTTCTTCAGGCCGCAGATGTAGGCATCCATGTCGCGGCGGTCTTTCACGATCTCGCGGACGTGGTCCTGCACGTAGCCGCGCGCGCCCGTCCATTCGTTGGTGGGACGGCTGAGTGTGGGGATGTAGTGGAAGTTTGCGTTGTCCTTTTCCATCTGCACAAATTCATCGTGATAGTAGAGGTCTTCGCGATTGCGTACGCCGAAGACGAGCCAGAACTCGCGGCCTTCGTTACGTGACGAATTCTCAAATAGCCAGTGCAACATGCCACGCAGCGGCGCGATGCCGGTGCCGGTCCCGATGAAGACGGAGTCGCGCACCTGCGGTTTAAGGACGAAGTATCCGTGCGGCCCGTGAAACTTTACCCTCGCGCCTTCGGGGAGATCACAAAGCAGGTTGGAGAAGAAGCCGTCCTGGACGCGATTGAGGCAAACGTCGAACTGGCTGCCCTGCTTCGGTGTCGAGGCAATCGAGTAAGCGCGCGTGATCTCGCGGCCTTCGTGATCGGCCTGCATGGAGACGAATTGTCCGGGCAGGTAGCGGAAGTCGGGCGCGTCTTCGACCTCGAACTCGAGGTGCTTGGTGAGTCCGGAGAGCGGCACCGACTGACGGAGACGCGCGGTAAGGATCTGGCGTTCAGGCATTTCTACTGATTGGAGTGCAAATGGGGGCGATACGATTCAGGAGAGCAGCCAGTGGCCAACCGCCAGCTTACCCGCATCTGCCAAAAGAAGGCAGATACGGGGCACCAAAGGATCACCCGAACGATCAATTTCTGCATCTCACAACCAGAGCAGCGGGAAGTATTTTCGGGATGGGGGCCGCTGGTCGTGATTTCTGATTGCTGGTGCTCGGCTGCCAAGTGTGGGAATCGCAATACCGCATGTGCGGTGGCGAATCCGGGAAAATCCTGAGCACCCTCTGATTATCAACAACTTACGGGGATGGCAACAACCAGCGCGGCTGGAACCGAAACTGCACAGTAAGACTAATGTTGATCGGGGCCAAGGCCGTTTTGTACATCCTCGGGCCGCCAATCCGAGCAGCAAACCATACTAGGGAAGATATTGGGAGAACGAATGCCGGAAAACGTAATGGACACCATCGTTTCAGAGCTGAAGCGCGTGGGGGCAGGTTATTACCCGCAGCGCGGCGAGCTGCGAAACGTACGCGTAGTGGGTCACACGCCCAAGAATGACCATTACATCTACGACATCGTGATGGATTTTGCCGACGGCAGCGAACGGCTTGCCGCGAAGGTGTACCGCGCCAGCAAGTGCGGTCAGCAGGGTGCGCGCACGATGGCGCAGAACGAAGCGGAAAATTTACAGCGGGTGTATGAGGTGTTTCAACAGCGCAGCCTGTCGGGCGTTCCGCGTCCGATTGGGGACTTCAGCAATCTCGGAGCTGTGGTTGCGGAGAAGTTCAACGGGCTGCCGTTGCAGTCGATCATCATGAAGGCTGCTTTGCTGCCGGGCTATGCCGACCATGGGAATCTCGCCAACGCCGCACGTCAAACCGGGCTGTGGCTGCGGAATTTCCATCGGTCGACGGCGGCCGAACCGTTGCCGTTCGACGCCAACAAGCTGATCGGGGACATGGAAAAGCTGTGCGAGAACTGCAAAGGCTCAGGGCTGGACGATCACTCGATTCGCGTGATCATGGAAGGCGCGCGGATGATCCTGAAGAGCGGCAGGAAGACGCTTCCCTCTTCGGCGGTGCTGAACGACTTCACGCCGTTGAACGTTGTAGTGGGCGATGGAGTCGGCATTAGCGATTACGCCACGATGACGCCACGCGGATTGTCGTACCAGGACGTGGCCCAATTCATGGCCTGCGTGGAGGCGCTGGAGAAGTATCCGTTCTGCAATCGCAATATCACGGCGGAAGTGCAGGACGAATTCCTGGAGTCGTATGGCATGGACGAGAACGACGCCGACATCCTGCGGGTACTGAAGATGAAGACGCTGCTCGGCATGTTCGCGCAGGGCCGCAACGTAAAAGAAAGCGCCGTCCGCAAGAAGGTGATGTGGGCCACGGTGATGAAGAGATTCATTCACCAGGCGGCGCAGCGGAGCTTGGCTCCGGCGGCGTAAAACGGTGGTTAGCGGTTGGGAGTTAGCGGTTAGAGGGCCGGCGAGGAGCTGGCCCTTTTGCTTTGCTTATGTTCGTTGAGTCGCCAAGGTCCCAATCTTCGATGGGAATGGTGTTGATGGTGTCGCCGACGATCTTGCCCTTGCCTCTCATGGAGCTGAAGAGTTCGTCCTCCGCCGCTGAAGCTGGAATCAATTTCACCAAGGGCGTATCGTCGTCGTTTGTGACCAGCAATTCATCGCCGGTTGTGTGAATCTGGTCGAGCACCTTGAGACAATCGGCCTGCAATTGCTTTGCGGTCATACGCCACATATCGATTCCCATCGGCCAACTAACCGCTAACCAAGAGGCCCTAACTCACTTCACCGCCGTCTGGCTCCGCTTTCGTGCGGCTTCGAATTCGTCGCCGGGATACCACTGAACTAGTTCGTCGGAGTTGGCTGCTTTCCATCCGAGTTCTATGCCGAAGCGCGCGAGTTCGCCTAGACCGCTGAAGTCCCAGGTGGGGTCGAACTGATCGCTGGGCTGGTGGTAGTGCTTCTCGTCATATTCGTTCTCACGCTGGATGCCCCACTCCAGCGGATGCCCTTTGAACTTCAAACCTTCCTGAATGGAGAACGCGGGGACGCCGACGCGCGCGAAGCTGAAGTGGTCGGAGCGATAGTAGTGGCCGGCACCGGGATTGGCGTCGGGGCGAAGGTCGAGATTGAATTCCTTCGCGGTTTGCTCAACCACTCCATAGAAGGTGGTGCGCTCGGCACCCGAGACCTGTACCTGTTCGGGGATGCCGTCAGGGCGGATGCCGTCGAAATTAAGATCGAGAGAAATCTTAGAAGCTGGAATTGGTGGATGTGTCCCGAGATATTGCGAGCCCAGGAGTCCCTGCTCTTCGCCGGTAACCGCCGCGAACAGGATCGAGCGCCGTGGAGCCTGGGGAGCGGATGTCATGGCACGAGCCATCTCCATCAACATTCCGCAACCGGTTGCGTTGTCTACGGCCCCGTTATAGATGTTGTCGCCGGGCAGTCCGACACGGAAGCCGAGATGATCGTAGTGAGAGCTGTAAACCACGGCCTCGCCTCCAACTTTGCTGTCGGAGCCGGAAAGGATCGCCAGTACGTTCGAAGAATCAAAGGGGCGGATCTTGGAGATCATGTGCGCCTTCAACGTGACCGGCAAGGGAATGGGCTTGAAGTCGCGGGACTGGGCCAGTTTGATGAGATCATCGACCTTTTTGTTGATGGTGCCCGCGAGTTGTTGTGCGACGTTCAGCTGCACCCATGATGCGATCTTCAGCTTTGGCGAGTTGTCGGTGCGGATGTAAGCGCGCTCGCCTCCCCAGGAATTGCGGACGACATCCCATCCGTAACTGGCCATCTCGGGCTGGTGAATCAGGATCACGCCGGCGGCGCCCTGGCGGGCAGCCTCTTCATACTTGTAGGTCCAGCGTCCGTAGTAGGTGAGGGCGCGTCCCTTAAAGAATTTGTCGTCGTTCGAAGGCGGCTCGTTGACGAACATGAGCAGGATCTTGCCCTTGACATCTGTGTCTTTGTAATCGTCCCACTGGTATTCCGGGGCCTTGATGCCGTAGCCGACGAAGACGATAGGAGCGTCGATGTCGCTGGTCGCGCTTTGGCTTTCGTCCATGGCGACGATGTCGTCGAGCAAGCGCAGTGGAGTGGCGGTGTTGTTGATGATCACAGAAACGGAACTGCCGGGATCGGTGGCGACACCAACCATTGGCACGCGCTGGAAGTAGGATCCGTTCTCTCCGGCGGGCTTCAGCCCCGCAAGAGCGAATTGAGTGGCGATATAGTCGGCGGCGATGTCACCACCACGCTGTCCGGTGCCGCGTCCTTCGAGAAGGTCACTGGCCAGAAATTGAACGTGCGCGCGTATGTTATTGGGATTCACGGCCGACATGGCAGCGCGTGCGGCCGGAGGAAGGTCGTTCGGCGTACTCTTCGTCGCCGGATTCGCCGCAAGCGCGGTCGAAATCAGGGCCAGCATTAGTATGAGTGCTTTCATTGGGGCTCCGAAACAGATCATTGTAAAGCACACGAAAGTGGCCCGTGGCTCGTGGCCCGGAGAATTGCGATCCACGAGTCTCAGGTCACGAGCCACGCTCGAAGGTTCTAAGGCTTCAGTTGGAGTGCCTTCCCGCGGTGCTCTGTTAGCATTTGCGAGGTGAGTAGCTCCTCGGCTCCAGCAACGGCGAAGGAAGATCCCGGCAACACTACGGCGATCTGGGCGCAAAACAGCGCCAAGAAGCTTCGGGTGCAGGCATGGCCGACGATCAAGTACCTCACGCGCACCGATGTCCATACTTTTGCGTTCTCCGTGGCGGCGAACGCAATTCTGTCGTTCTTCCCTTTCGTGGTCTTGCTGCTCACGGTGTCGCGCAAGGTTTTCCATTCGGAAACCATGGTGGACGTGATCGCCAACCTGCTGCGCGATTACCTGCCTACCGGACAGGAATTCATTGTCAGGAACCTGAAGGCGCTCGCGTCCGCAAGAAAGGGCGCACAGGTAGCATCGTTGTGCATTTTGCTCTTCACGTCGACGGGAGTTTTTCTTCCGCTGGAAGTCGCGTTAAACGGCGTTTGGGGATTTACCAAGAATCGTTCTTATCTCGGGAACCAGATCATCGCCTTGCTGCTGGCGTTCGCAAGCGGCGTGTTGGCGATGATCTCGATTGCGCTTACCGCTGGAAACCAGGTGCTGGTGGGACGCGTTCTGGGCAGCAATATCGTCTCGGACGTAATTGGCTTCCTGGTGATGAAGGTCTTCGCCATCGCCTGCAGCGTGTCCATTTTCTTCCTGATTTACTGGATCTTGCCGAATGGTCGCGTGACACCGAAGGCGGTGTTTCCATCGGCGTTCGTGATGGGTGTGATCCTGGAAGTAGCGAAGCTCGTATACGTGCTGACATTGCCGTATTTGAATTTCCAGGAAGTGTACGGTCCGTTCGCGATTTCGGTGACGCTGATCTTCTGGGCATTTCTTTCCGGGCTGATGCTGCTGGCGGGAGCACACTTGTCGGCGATCGGCGCTGACAATGGACATGCTGTCGCGGCCAACGGCCACTGAAGTGCAATCGATTCCCTTCTGGCACTAACTTCTTCGTGAAATTAGGAATGTTGTGAGCCGTTGCCTTGAGCGTGGCGATCCGGGATTTCTATGATCCACGCGCTGTTCGAGGTGGCTCGTGAAGTGCGCGCTGCTCAAACGATTCATGACGTCGCTATGGCTGGCCTTGCTTGCGCTGCCCCTCGCAGCGCAGACCCTCCCACGTGCCAGTCGCGACATTTCATGGGACAAGTTGAGCAAGCCGGCAGGAATCGTATTTGCCGGAACCGTGTCGCGGGTCGAGCGCGTGGTTACCGAGGGCAGCGAACCGGTGACTGTGCGGGTGGAGTTCCGCGTGGACCAGGCAGTGCGCGGATGTGTTGCGGGACAAACGATCGCCATTCAGGAATGGGCCGAACTCTGGGATCGTGGTGATCGGTACCGCAAAGGCCAACGAATATTTCTCTTCCTGTATCCGCCCAGTGCAGCGGGATTTACCAGTGTGGTCGCCGGAGATTTAGGTAAAGTGCAATTTGGGCCCGAGGGCTTGTTGCTCACCCCACAGCAGGCCCGTTTTCTCTCTTCGCAGAATGACGCAGTAACTTCGCAACCTGCCGAACGTGGTCTGAAGAATGGGATCCTCACCAACGACGACAGGTTGCGAGTTGCGCGCCCCGCACGGACTGAACCGGAATGAAGCGCTTCGCCCTTTTCATCTTCTTATCATGGTTGAGTCAATTCGCATTTGCAGGTGGCCCGTTGTTTGTGGCCGGGAGTAGCAGCTTTCAGGCAGGGCTGGCGGGAACACCGATTACCTGGGCCAACGGACAGGTCAGCTATTACACCGACCTGGGAAGTCTCAGTCCGCTGCTCTCGAATGCAGCAGCCAACCAGATGGTGGCTGATGCCTTTTCGAAGTGGACATCGGTAACGACGGCGGCAGTGTCAGCGACCCGGGTCGGCGGCCTTAGCGAAGACGTGAACGGTACGAACGTGACCCTGATTCAGGGTGCGTTGTCGGTGCCGAACGACCTTCAGCCCAACTCCGGAAAGCCTCTGGCAATCGTCTATGACTACGACGGAAGAGTATTCGATACGCTGCT
>DASTGW010000496.1:0-3348 GCA_035718705.1 Terriglobales bacterium
CCGAAGGCGTGCGCGAATCACAGGTCCGCCGTGCAGAAGGCGAAAAGGACGCGGCAGTTCTGCGCGCACAGGGATTGGCGGAGGCACGGCTCGCAATGGCGAACGCCGAAGCAGAAGCAATTCAGAAGATCGCTTCCGCACTTCCTGAAGGTCAGGCGGCAATGTACCTCCTTGGAATGAAGTACCTCGAAGCGCTGCCGACACTCGCACAGGGGAAAAACTCCACGATCTTCCTCCCTGCAGAGGCTGCTGGGGTCATGGGCGCTATTGGCGGATTGCGGGAGCTGGTTTCGCGCGCTGGCAATCCAGGAGAAAGGGCTGAACCACAAAAGCCTGCAGCGACAACGCTACCGGACGAGCCACGCAAATTAGGCGGAAGTTGATTTGACGCAGATCACCCAGGAAAGAGCAGAACGCATTGCTCGCGGTCACGCGTGCGAGCATTGCGGCGAATACAACTTCAAGAAGATCAAGGTGAAGCCGGCGAGCGAATCACATCACAAGGCGCTTGGCGAAGTCTGGCATGTGACCAAGACCTGCGGCGTATGCGGTATGGTTCAGGATGTTGGCATCGACGCCGAAGGCGACATCGTCTACGCCGGCTGAACAGCATCTAGATGCCGTGCGGCCACGTCGGCTTGTGAGAGTAGTGACCAAACACAGCCTGTAGGACTGAATCTGGATCCTCTGCTCTTGCGATTGCATCGAGCCGGTTGGCGATCGTGACGACTTTCGAAAAATCGCGATAGCGCTTGTAGCTGTGCGGAAAGATGATCGGGCCGTTGCGGTTTATACGGCCGAGCAGCTGATCGGGAATCAGAAATCGTGTTGCCGCAAAGAAGAAGTTCAGCTTCTTGGGACTCGGCAGTGAGCTCTCCACGATTCCGCGCGGCAGTGATCCGTGCTTTCCCCACTGCACGTCGATAGCGACCTGCGACTTCGGCCATGCGGTATGAAGTATCGTCCCGTGCCAATAGGTCCAGACATCGGTTGGCGCATGCGACGCGTCATACCTCACCCATACGACCTCTTGATCGGTCGGCACAGTGAACGGAATCCAAGAGCCATTTACGTCGTCGCGCCACAGCAAGTGGTAGGCGATGAGGGGCTTGTTGGGGTGAAGAACCGCGACCACGCGGGACAGCGGGAACCTTTCATCGCGTTGGAGGTACAAGACCGGTGCGAGGCTGCGCGCCAGTATCGCGCCACTATCGGATGCCGGTAGCGCACCTGGCAGTTCAATGGGCCGCAGAGGGATGTGGGCGCGGGGCCCGCATCCGCCTGACAACGCAATTATCAGCAGCGCGAGTATGGATCGCGCTGTTCGAGAGCTGCGTTGCCGATGTACAGCGACCCCAACAGTTCGTTTCACGCTTTCATCCTGGAATGGAAGCGCACGCAGCCGGAGGGCAGATGCGTAAGCCGCGTCCCAATACGTACAATCCCGCGCAAGTCCTTCACCTTATCAACAGCGACCGGTCAGGTGTGCCGCTCAGCTGTCCATCGTGCTCCGGAACCATCGAGCGCGACCCAGCTCAGTACCCGCCAGCTCCAATGTCCCACGTCACTCTCCGATGCCGAAGTTGCGGGCGCACTGCGAAATACATCGCAAGGGCGGCAGGAGCTGCCTGAAGGGGAACCCATAGCGCACGGCATCCTAAACAATTGCACAAAACTTGCCCGCAAAGTTCCACGTCTGCCGCGACGAGCCCGTGGCGGCGATATCGGCACCGGAAAGAGAGCGGTCTGTCGGTCCGGTCCGGTCTGCACCGCGCGTCACACTTCGGCGCACGGTGGTTACAGTCAGACCCCTCTGAGGGGAAAGGAAAGAGTTATGGCACGCATCACCGGCACAGTGAAGTGGTTCAACGATGCGAAGGGATTCGGCTTCATCTCGAGAGAGGGAGGACCCGATGTCTTCGTCCACTTCAGCGCGATCTCCGGCTCCGGCTTCAAGTCGCTGGCCGAAGGTGACAAAGTCGAGTTCGAAGTAGTTCAGGGACAGAAAGGACCTCAGGCCGCGGACGTCACCAAAGTCTAGAGAAGAAGGCGCCCTTTCGGCGCACAACAAAACACCCCAGGAACAGTGAAAGCCCCGATTGATTTCGGGGCTTTCGTTCATTCGGGAAATCACAAATCGTGCTTTCCACAGCGGCATCCTCTTTGCTTTCTTTCACAGCCCACCGCATCACTCACTCGGGGAGGGCAGATGGCCGCGATCTGGAAGGGCTCACTGGCGTTCGGACTGGTCAACATCCCGATAGAGCTGAGGACCGCGGTGCGCGCTGACCACATCAGCTTCCGCCTTCTGCACGAGGAAGATCTTTCGCCCGTCAAGTACGAGCGCGTATGTCAGGCCGACGGCGAGCCCGTACCCTGGAACGAAATCGTGAAGGGCTACGAATACGAGAAGGGCAAATACGTCGTGATGACCGACGAAGATTTCAAGGCCGCCGCCATCGAGGGATCGAAGACGATCGATATCATCGACTTCGTGAAGGAAGAAGAGATCGATCCGCGATACTTCGAGACGCCCTATTATCTCGTGCCGGCAAAGAATGCAGAAAAGTCATACGCTCTTCTTCGCGAAGCGATTCGAACGACAGGCGCGGTCGGAATCGGAAAGATCATCATCCGGCAGACGCAGCATCTCGCGGGCATCAAGGTCGTCAACGACGCCCTCGTGCTCGAGATCATGCGCTTCTCCAACGAGCTCGTCAACGAATCAGAATACAGCTTCCCCGATCGCGATCAGGTGCGGCCACAGGAGCTGAAGATGGCAGAGCAGCTCATCGACAATCTTGCTCAGCCTTTCGACCCGAGCCGCTACACCGATGACTATCGCTCGAATCTCATGAAGGTGATCAGGGCGAAAATGAAGGGCAAAAAGCCGAAGCTCGAGGAGCCCGAGGAAGAAGCGCCCGACACAGGCGTGCTCGATCTCATGTCGAAGCTCCGCGCGAGCCTCGAGCAGGGAACAACGAAGAAATCCGCTCGCTCGAAACGCGCCGCACCAGCGAGACCGCGTCGCCCGAGCAAGCGCAAGACAGCATAACCGGCGCTGGCTGTGGCAACGACTTCGCGCGGTTCGAAAAGCGCGCGCAGCCAGCTCGCAGAGTATAGACGGAAGCGTGATTTCACGAAGACGGCCGAGCCATCCGGAGACAAGGGAGCACCGGCGGCTGGTCGTCTTCGTTTCGTCATCCAGAAACACGCTGCATCCCATCTCCACTTCGATCTTCGTCTCGAGCTCGATGGAGTCATGAAGAGCTGGGCCGTCCCAAAAGGCCCAAGCACCGACCCGTCAGTCAAGCGGCTTGCGATGCAGGTCGAAGATCATCCCATCGA
>DASTGW010000497.1:0-7482 GCA_035718705.1 Terriglobales bacterium
ATTGGGGGAGGGAACCTAGAATCTCTCAGTTTTCGGAGTTACGGCGTTGGTGGGCGGTGACTTCACCGTGAGTTGGGGACAAACAAACATAGTTTCGGCATCAGGGAGCCAAAGTGAAGAAAAGTTCAATATTCCTGTATGTTGTAGTTTTTGTGATTGCGATGGCATGTCAGCTTTGTGTTGCGCAACAAACTGGCGAGCAAGTAGCAAATCTGATCGAACGTTTTCAAAAAACAGTTCAGGAAGGACAGACGCCATCTGATTTTCTCAGTCCAAATACCCGTGATGCCGATGCTCAACTTCAGCTGTTCCAAGGAAAGTTTGACAGTTTCTCAGTTAAGTTTGACGCCAGCGAAATTGAATCCACTGAGCCGGAAAGAGCTACTGTCCCGGCCACAATTTTATGGCGGCGAGGAGAATCCAATCTCGAACGACACACCAAGTTGAATTTCGAGCGAGTGAATGGACAGTGGTATTTCACCGATTTTCGGTTCATGCGCTTTCCGTGGGTTCTATTCACCTCTATTGCGTTGGCCGGATTTGCCGTTGGCATCGCAATCCTCTTCATATATCTCAGATTCAGGAAACGCAGTTCTACCGTCGCAGCGTAGTTCCGACTTGGAGGAGATACGTTCCCCTCCTTCCACTGCGCTTAGCGCCTTCCTTCCAAGTCATCGCGTGGCTTTCCGCGATCCACCATGCCATGTGGCGTCAGATCGTCTATTTCGAAGTTGCATATGGAATGGAAGCGGCAAAATCTTAGACTTGCAGTAGACTCCCAGCGCTCCCTCAGTTATCTTACGTCGCCTGCCGCTTCCATATTTCGAAGCCTGGTCAGTCTCTAGACAGCCGAAATGGCCCAACGCGTATCTATACTGAATTGCTGGTCTAATGGGGGATCAGCACCTGCTCATGCGCAAGACTCGGGGTGTCACCACAATCGCTGTAGCCGCTCTCCTCTTCGCTCCTGTAACTTCGCTCGCCCAACAATCACTCGATCTGCGGTCAGCACTCAATGCCGCTCAGGCCAGCAATCTGGAACTCCGGGCGGCGCGGCAACAACGGGCACTGGCACTCGCCGGACTCACCACGGCACGCCAACTCCCTAATCCGGTGATCGGCTTCACGGCCGCTCGCGACACTCCGCATGAAGGGGTCAGTGTTGACCTTCCGATCGAGCTTGGCGGGCAAAGAGGCAAGCGTATCGCGGTCGCCAGGGAAGAACAGAAATCGGCGGAAATCGATGTCTCAATTCTTGGCCGCCAGATCCGCAGGCGGACTCGCGATGCCTTCTTCCACTCGCTGGGAGCGCGCGCTCAGGCGGCCCAAGCCAAAGTGGCACTGGATCTTTCCACCCATGTTCGAGACCTGGTGCAGCAGCGCTACGATGTTGGAGATGTCGCACAACTCGAAGTTTTGCAGGCCGATGTGGAATTGGCGAAATCGAATGCCGATTATGAAATAGCGGCTCAGGCCGAACGCTCAGCCGACGTCACGCTCTCAGCCCTGTTGAATCGAAAGATCGATGAACCACTTACTCTCTCTGGCAAGGTGGACGAAGTTCCCCAACCGCCTGCGTTAGATCAACTGACGGCTGATGCGATGAAATCGAATTCAGACCTGATGAAATCGGCTCAGGATCTGGCCACCGAAGAGCGCCGATTGAGTCTCGCTCGTGCACAGCGAATTCCGAACATCGATGTAATGGCCGGTGCAGATTTCAACTCTCCGCCAGACTTCAGAACCGGCGGCAAGGGAGGCCTTACTGTCACCATCCCCTTGCTCTATCGTGGACAAGGCGAGATCGCACTATCCTCCGCTCGTATCGAGCTTCTGCGTCTAACCCTCGCCTCTCAGCGCAATAACGTGAGCGCTCAAGTTGCGGCCGCTTATTACGACTATGTCGCCAAGCTCCATCAGGTACAGCAATACCGTGAGCGAATCCTCCCGCAATCTGTCCGAATGGAAGAAATGGCCGAAGAGAGCTATCAGGCAGGCAAAACCAATGTTCTTACCCTCATTGACGCCCAGCGCCGGCTCAACGATCTACAGAAGGCTTCCATCGATGCACTCATCGCGGCGCAGTCATCGTTCGCGACATTGGAAGAAACCGTCGGAGTGCCACTTGACTAAAAAACTCATGACCGTCGGACTTTGTCTCGCACTCACGCTCGCCGGGTGTGGCAAGAAGTCCGGTGAGGCGGGCGAAGATTCAAAGGGCGAAGCCACGGCCGTGCCGGATGTTACCGTCACCAAGGTCACGCGCGCACCGCTACAAGATAACCTGATCGTAAGCGGAAACCTTGCCGCGCCACCCAATCATGACGCGAAAGTGGCGGCACTCGTTCCCGGTCGAATCAGCAGCGTTCTGGTTGTGGAGGGGTCAACCGTAAAAGAGGGACAAGCGCTTGCCGCACTCGACACCACATTGTTGAGAGAACAGGTCCGCCAGGCCGAAGCGACCCTTACCCAGGCACGTGCGACGACCGAAAACGCGAAGCTCACCCAGCAGAGGGAAGAGAGCCTTTTAGGACGCGGCGTGTCATCGCGCAAAGAAGTGGAAGACGCCAGAACCCAAGTAGCGGTGAACAATGCCGCGCTGAGCAACGCCGAGGCAGGATTGGCTACCGCCAGGGCGCAACTGGCGCGGGCTCTGGTGCGAGCGCCCTTCGCTGGAACCGTGGTGAAGCGCTTTGCCGGTGTCGGTGAGCAGGTGGATGGAACGGCAGCACAGCCGATCGTTGAAGTGGCGCAGATCGACACTCTCGAACTGATGGGAACCGTGCCGGCTGCCCGCCTGAACGAAATCAAGACGGGAGAAGCATTTGACTTCAACTCCCCCGATTCCGGCGATAAGGTCCGTGCCAACGTAGTTGCGATCCTTCCCGCAGTAGACCCAGCTACCAACAACGGTACTGTCCGAATTCGCTTTGATAATCCCCGTCACACTTTGAAGCTCGGACAATTCTTGACCGTCGACCTGCCACTCAGGGGCAATGGCCCGCGCCTCGTGGTTCCCAAGCAGGCGATTTACCCCGATGAGTCTGGCGAACCGCACGTTTACAGGTTGAATGGCGATCAGGCCGAATCCGTGAGCGTTAAGGTCGGCCTCCAGACGAAAGACAAGGCTGAGATCTTGTCTGGAGTAAACGAAGGAGACACCGTCATTCTGTCCGGCGGCTACGGGCTGCCGGAGAAGGCAAAGGTGCACGTCAAATAATGAATCTCGTTCGCGTGTGCCGAAACAACAGCCGTGCCGTATTTCTCATCACGGCCGTGCTGACGATTGCCGGACTGGTCGCCTTGTTTCAATTGCCCAGTAACATCTACCCGGAATTAAATTTTCCCCGAATCGTTGTGCTGGTTCACGCCGGGGACTTATCGCCAGACACCACTCTCCTGACAGTTACTCGGCCAATCGAGGAGCAGGTTAGCACCGTATTAGGTGTGCGACGAGTACGATCGCGCACCATTCGAGGTGGCTCCGAAGTATCGGTGTTCTTCGCCGATAACATGGACATGCAGCAAGCGCTGCAACTCGTCCAGGCACGAGTTAACGAGGCGCGCTCCGGGTTACCCGCGGATACCGAGATTGAGGTCGAGCGCCTTAGCCCCACGGTGTGGCCCATTCTTAGCCTGGTACTCAATGGCAACGTGCCCGACGCCGACCTGCGCGATTACGCTGTCTATAACCTGCGACCCGCTTTTAGTCGTGTCCCTGGCGTCGCTCGCGTCGAAGTGGATGCAACCGATACGCGAGAAATTTCCGTGCTCGTCGATCCACAGAAAGCCCTTGCTCATCGCATCAGTCTTCCCGAAATCGCCGATCGCCTGAAGGCTACCAATAACGTCACGAGTGTTGGTCGCCTCGACGCTAATTATCAGCAGTTTCTGGTACTCACGAATTCTCAATTCAAGAATATCGATGACATTGCCAACACCGTCGTCGGCCCTGATGCCGCTAATCCGGTTCGCCTCCGCGATGTGGCCACGGTGAAAGAAGGCGCCGCCGATCGACGTACGCTCGTGACTGGCAACGGCAAACCTGCCGCGGTGGTGAATGTCACGCGCCAGATCGGGGGCAACATCGTCTCCGTGTCGCAACAGGTGAAGGAGATCGCGTTTCATTCCAGGAACTTGATTCCCTCTACGCTGCATCTCTCGACTGTCTACGACCTCGCCGAGTTCGTGCAGGAATCAATGGCAAGCGTCCGCGACGCCATCATCATCGGCTCCTTGCTTGCCGTCATCGTGCTCTTCGTCTTTCTCAGGAATGCCCGCATTACCGTGGTTGCGGCAGTCAGTCTGCCACTCACCGTGATCGGAACTTTCTTCTTTGTGAGATTGCTTGGTGGCACGTTAAACCTGATGTCTCTAGGTGGCCTCGCCATCGCCATTGGGCTGGTGATCGACGATGCCGTGGTGATCGTCGAAAACATTTATCGACACATCGGAGCGGGCGAACCTGTTGAAATCGCCGCTGAGAAGGGCACGCAGGAACTCATCGGCCCCGTGATCGGCTCCACGCTGACGACCGTCGTCGTCTTTCTCCCGCTCGGCTTTCTAAAAGGGGCGGTAGGTGGCTTCTTCGTCGCTCTGTCGATCACCCTCACGGCTTCCGTGCTCCTGTCGCTGTTTTACGCGCTCACCTTCGTTCCCTTGCTGGCCGAGTTCCTGCTAACACGATCAGAGTTCCGCAAGTCCTCCACTCATTTCATGGAACCAGTGAACCGGATCTATGAACGAGGCATCCGTTGGGCACTCGGCCGCAGGATTATTGTGGGCGCTCTCACTCTAGCTTTAATCGCCGTCGCCGTATTCGCCTACCTCAATCTCGGGACCGGGTTCCTGCCCGAGATGGACGAGGGCGGTTTCGTCCTCGACTACCTCACACCTCCCGGAACCTCGTTGAGTGAAACCGACACTCTCGTTCGCCAGATGGAAGCGAAGATCGACAAAATTCCCGAGAAGGCAGCGTTTTCCCGCCGAACTGGAGCAGAACTAGGTCTCTTCGCGACCGAACAGAATAAAGGCGACATCCTCGTGAAGCTCAAACCTCGATCGCAGCGAAAACGCGACATCGAGGATGTCATGAGTGATCTTCGCGAGCAGATCACCAAGAGCATTTCGGGCGTTGATATCGAGTTCGTCCAGATACTTCAGGACATGTTGGGGGATCTCGAGGGCGCGCCAGAACCTGTCGAGATCAAGATCTTCGGCGATAACAGTGACCAGTTGAACAAAGTCGCCGACGATCTAGGCCCTCGCCTGCAGAAAGTCGAAGGACTCGTCGATTACAAGGGTCCCCAACGCGGCAACCCGGAACTGGTTATCAACGTCGATCCCGCACTCGCCAGCCATGTCGGACTCACCGTTGATCAAGTCTCGCAACAAGTCCAAACTGGATTACTGGGGAATTCTTCCACAGACTTCCGCATGAGCGATCGCCTCGTTCCCATTCGCGTTCGTTATCCAGACACGTTCCGCGGAGAGGAAAGTAACATTCGCCAGTTTCCGATCATCGCCGCCAACCGGCAGGTCGTACCGTTGCAATCATTGGCCACTATTTCCCAGGAGAGAGGCCAGAACTCCCTTTTGCGCGAAAACCAGCGCTTGATGGTCGTCCTCACCGCACGATTGGAAAACCGTGACCTTGGAAGTGCAATCTCCGATGTGAAGAAAATCCTCGGCACTTACAAATTCCCGGTGGGTTACACCTACGAGATCGGCGGCCAATATGAAAGTCAGCAGAGTTCGTTCCACGATCTGCTGTTCGTCTTGGCACTCGCCCTGGGCGCCGTGTTCACGGTGCTGGTGATCCAATTTCGGGCCTTCCTTCCGGCCCTTGTGATCATGTCAGCCGCCCCTCTTTCCCTCATTGGCGTGTTCCTTCTTCTGCTGATTACGCGAACGCCTTTGAACGTCTCGTCATTTATGGGAATCATCCTGATGGTTGGCTTGGTCGTGAAGAATGGGATTATCCTCTTCGAGTATTACGAGCGGCTGCACGGGACTATGTCGGTCACCGACGCACTCGTGCAGGCTGGCAGGATTCGCCTTCGCCCCATCTTGATGACGACGTTGTGCACACTTTTTGGATTATTGCCTTTGGCGCTCGGCCTCGGTTCCGGGGCTGAACTTCAGAAGCCTCTCGCGATTGCCGTGATTGGTGGTCTTACTATTTCTACGCTCATCACTCTAATCGTCATCCCGGTGTTCTACAGTTCCGCTCGTCAACTTGGAAGACATAATCGCACGGCTCCACAGGAGTGAAGCTTATGATCAGAACAATTCGCCGTCTTGGTTTCGGAATACTTCTGCTTGCCACAGTTGCCAGCGCGCAGAGCGCGCCTACACTTTACAAACAAACGACCAAGTTCGACGTTGGCGGCGAGGGAGGCTGGGACTACATCACCTTCGACTCCAGTTCGAACCGTCTCTTCATCGGCCATAACGCAGAAATTGCCGTGGTTGATGTCGGCACTGGCAAGAAGATCGGCAGCATCCCCGCCGTCGGCGCTCACGGGGTCGCCGTAGTGCCGGAAAAGAATCTTGGGTTCAGTACTAATGGCCGCGGCGGCACCGTCACTGTATTCGACCTGAAGTCCCTTCAGCCGAAACAGGAGATCAAGGCCGGAGAAAATCCTGACGCCATCATCTACGACCAGCACTCCAAGAAGATCCTGGTGATGAACGGGCGCAGTAAAGACCTGATGGCAATCGACCCGGATTCCCTCAAGGTCGTGGCGACGGTCCCGCTCGGAGGAAAGCTGGAATTCGCCGCCACCGATGCGACCCATGTGTACGTCAATGTTGAAGACACAGGCGAGATTGCGTCGGTTGATTCAAAAACGTGGAAAGCAGATAAGCGCTGGAAACTTGAAGGATGCGAAGAACCTT
Organism: Terriglobales bacterium; assembly: GCA_035718705.1. Lineage (GTDB taxonomy): Bacteria > Acidobacteriota > Terriglobia > Terriglobales > Acidobacteriaceae > DATMXP01. Next base: position 6,901 of record DASTGW010000497.1, read on the forward strand.
CGGGATTGGCCATCGATGAGAAAGCTGGTCGGCTCTTTAGTGTCTGTGGCAACAAGAAGATGATCGTCCTCGACACCAAGAGTGGCAGCATCCTCGCAACTCTTGATACGGGCGCAGGCACCGACGGAGCAGCATTCGATCCCGGCCTGGGTTATGCATTCGCATCGAATGGCGCAGACGGCACATTAACGGTCGTTGCAGTGAAAAACGGCAAGTACGAAGTTGCCGCCCAGGTCCCGACGCAACGCGGAGCCCGTACTGTGACGGTTGACCCCAAGTCGCACAAAGTATTTCTTCCCACCGCCGACTTCGGCCCGCCAGTAGAAGGTCAGCGGCGTCCTTCGATCAAGCCCAACACGTTCGTGGTCCTCGTGTTTGAACCGGTGAAATAAGCGCGAGAAACAAATATCTGACAGCCGAGCCAGGCAAACCCTCTCAGCAAGCATGCTCCGCAGTTTGCTTGCCCATAACGAGACTTTTTTTGACGACTAATCCCAACGGGTGATTGTTACCCGTCTTAACGTCAACGATAATCGTCAGGAACTGTCGCCGCAACTCTCCCCCCTAAGCGACAGGCCACAA
>DASTGW010000498.1:0-3732 GCA_035718705.1 Terriglobales bacterium
GCGCCAGTTCACCATCAAGAAGGTAATGGTGCCGACCGATCGGTTAGACGATCTCAAGAAGTTCTACCGCCAGATCGCCACTGACGAGCGCAATACGGCGGTTCTGAAGGCAAAGGTAGAAGCCGGAAAATAGTTGTTAAGCCTGAAATTGGAGCGGGACTGAGAAATCAGTTCCGGTTTTCTTTTAGTACGGGTGAGGCTCGACCTTCCACTTCTCGTACACCTTCGCATCGAGGAATAGCTGGAACAGGTTGCGATCGAGTTCGCCGTCCTTAACTGCCTGCTCGAGGATCCCCAGAGCCCGATGATTATCGACCGCCGGTTTATAAGGTCGGTCTGATGCCGAGAGCGCGTCGTAGATGTCCGAGATCGTCATCATCCGCGTCTGCAGCGGGATCTCATTCGCCGACAGCTTGTAGGGATAACCGTCGCCGGTAAGCTTTTCGTGATGCCCACGCGCAATTTCAGGAATACTTTTCAACTCGCCGGTCCACGGAATCTGCTGCAGGAAGTTGAATGTATGCACCACGTGCGACTCGATCTGCCGCCGCTCCGCATCATCGAGAGAACCTTTGCGGATCGAAAGCAGTCGAACCTCATCCTCCTGCAACAAACGAAGCGGAGCGCCATTCATCTCGGGAACAGTCCGCTGTGCGATTACGTGCAGGCGCTCGAAATCCCCTTCCGGCAATAGCGCCGGCTCATTCCAACCTGCAATCGTCCGGTACTCCTCATCCAACCGCGCAAGCTCTTTCTTGAATTCGCTCGTCAACTCCGGAGAGTTCTTCTCGAAGGCGTTCTTCCCTTCATGCAACAGCAATTGCAACTGCTGTTTCAGCAAATCCGTTTCAGCCGTCCGCTTCGCATATTGGAACCGTCGGAAGATCAAATCCAACTGCAGCGGATACAGCTTCTTCGCCTTGACCAGTACATCTTCGCGCACGCCGACCTTGCCGAAGTCGTGCAGCAGCGACGCGTACCGGATTTCCCTCATCTGGTCGCGGCTGAACTTCACATCCTGATAGACGCCATTCTCTGCACGGTTCACCGCTTCCGCCAACGCGACGGTCAGGTTTGCCACCCGAAACGAATGTCCCGAGGTCGTGGGATCGCGGGCTTCAATCGCCGTTACCGACGCCTTCACAAATCCTTCGAACAGCCTCTGGATCGCCTCATACAATCGGCTGTTCTCGAGCGCCACGGCCGCCTGGCTCGCTAACGACGTAACCAGCTCCTGCAATCGGAAGGCAAACGGAATCACGTCATTGGCAACGGCTTTCACCGTGGTGAGCTTCGTCGACCACTGCCGTTTGGCATTGATCAGCTGCAGCACGCCAACGATTTCGCCCTTCTGGTTCCGCATGGGGATCGCCAGAATCGACTTCGTCCGATATCCCGAGTCTTCATCGAACTTGCGATTGATCTTGTACGGCACACCCTCAGGCAAGTGATATGCGTCTTCGAGATTGACCGAATCTCCACTGCGCGCGACATAGCCTGCGATCGACTCGTCGCTTACCTCCACCGCTGCCTCACGAAACGGGATGTTAACGCTGTCGTTCTGCGCCAGCTTGAAGCGGAGCACCTTCCGCGTGTTCACCCGCGGACGCGCCGCCAGCTTCGCTCCCCCAATCACCACTTCTTTTTCAGTCGCCAGCGGCTGTCCACCTTCCGCGGCCACCACCTGCTCTTCGATCAGATACAGAGACCCCGCATCCGCTTTCGTGATCTCCCGCGACTTCGACAGGATCATCTCCAGCAATTTTTCGGTATCGTGCTCCGCCGAGAGCGCCGCCCCGATCGCGTTTAGCTCCTGGATCTCCTTCGTCGCTCCCGCCAGCTTCTCGTTCACATCCCGCCGTGTCGCCAGCAGATGTATATGGTCAAGCGCGTTGTCGATCGTCCGCTCGACCAACCCTGGCGGCGTCTTCACCGGCAGGTAGGCATAGACCACCGCATCCGTCCGCGGATCCTTGAACCGCCAGTCCGACAGCGCTATCACCCGTACATTAGGTGCTCGCAGCATCCCTGCTTTTTCCAGGATCATCCGCTCCAGCGACGTCACCAGCACCGTTTCCGACTCGCGTCCATTGGCAAACTCGTGGAATTCCAAGCGCAGGAAATGCGAAAGTCCCTGGATGGCCGTCTTCGCGACATCATCCCCTTCGAAGAACACCACCGCCGGAAGATTGCGGAAGTTAGGACCGCTGCGCGGGATCGAGGACGACACTTTTGCGGTGCTCATCGGTTCTTCCTGCACGACAGGAAGCCGCCTGGGGGACAAGGTGGCTGGACTCGGAACTATAACCCATCGCCTTCCTCACTTCCAGCACGCGACCCATGCTGACCACGGCCTTCCGGCACCCTACAACAAACCAAAGTGCAATGACCATCGGTCGCCGAGGTACATCGTCCGTCACGTCAGGGAACGCCTTACTGCGGGATATAATCCGGCCACTCCCGGAGTTGGATTTCCACCATGGCAACAATCCTGAATCCGATCGACCTTTCAGTTGTTACTTCCGCGCATCCCGCTGAATCCGAGCACTTCCTGCAGAAGATCCGTCTCTTCAGCGCGCTTTCGGCAGAAGACTGCCAGCACGTCGTGACCCGCATGAAACGTCGCGACTTCCCGCCGCAATCCATCATCGTGCGAGAAGGCCAGCCGGGCACCTCGATGTACTTCATCACCTCGGGCCTGGTTGAAATTCGCAAGAAGGATCCCAACACTGGCATCGACTTCCTGCTCTCAGAGATGGGCCCCGGACAAAACTTCGGCGAGATGTCTTTGCTCACGGGCAAGCCCCGCACCGCCAGTGTTACCGCTGTCCAGCCCACCACTTGTGCCGTCCTCGAGCAATCCGACTTTCAGCAGCTCATGATGCAGTTCCCCAGCATGGGACTCGCACTCACCAACATCCTTGCCGAGCGCCTCGAAGAAGCCAACAAGCAGGCCGGTATTGAGTTCATCAATCTCTCCAAGCTCCAGTTCGATCCGCGCGTGCTCGCGTTGCTGCCGCAGAACCTGATGATGCAGCATCGTGTGATTCCCATCGCCTTCATCAACAACCGCCTCAGCCTCGCGATGGTCAATCCCAACAACCTGCTCGCGCTCGATGATGCCCGTCGTTTCATCAAGGGCGTAATGATCGAGCCGGTCATCACTACCGAAGACGATTTCCGGAAGTTCATGAGCAGCACCTATCCCGCGCTCATGCGAAAGGAACAGCAGCAGCATTCGGAAGCGAAAATCGAGTCGACCATCAGCGCGCCTTCCGTCACCGAAGCCAGTTTCGATCTCAACTCCGATCTCATCCGCGACCTGCAGATGGCCGAAGACTCCAGCTCCGTCACCGAAAATAAGCAGGAGCTGATGAACGCCTCGGAAGACGCGCCCATCATCCGGCTCGCGAACTCCATCCTCGGCCTCGCCATCAAGAAGGGCGCCAGCGACATTCACGTTGAGCCCATGGAGAAAGATGTTCAGATCCGCTACCGTCTCGACGGCGTCCTCCAAACCGTGCAGAACCTGCCCAAGAAGGTGCAGCTTGGCCTCGTCTCGCGCCTCAAGATTCTCAGCAAGCTCGACATCTCCGAGAAACGCATGCCCCAGGATGGCCGCATCAGCGTCATGATGGAAGGCCGCCCCATCGACTTCCGCGTCTCCACCGTTCCTGCCAAGTGGGGCGAAAAAGTCTGCATGCGCATCCTCGATCGCCAGAACACCACGCT
>DASTGW010000499.1:0-19248 GCA_035718705.1 Terriglobales bacterium
GTCTTTGGAATCTATAATTTATGTGTTAAGCCCTTTGCCATCAACAAATCTCGGCAGACTTTCCCCGCAACTCATTGATTCCAGAGAACCGGGTGGGGGTAGGGCGATAACAGGATTGAGGGTTGTGGGTGGCCCATTCAAGCCTCGATTGCGTGAGTGGGGCTGTTGCTGGCCACTGGCTGCTGGCCGCCGCTTTCCCGGTATCCCCGGTATACCGTACGTAAGTCACTGATTCCAATAATATGCATGGGTATAGGGGGTATACCCATACCGAGTACTGGATACTGGGAACTGGATACTAAAATCTGAGCACCAGCCCCGCCGTCGCCATCACCTGGTGCTGTCGCTCGTCGACATTTTGAAAGATGTGCGCATTGCCCGAATAGAAGTCGCGGACCTCGCCCCGCAGGCTCAGGAACGGCGCGACCTTGAAGTCGAGTCCGCCGCCGATATCGAACGTGCTGGCATTGGAATCGTTCGTGCCGGTATTGGTCTTCGAATAGCGAGCCAGGCCGCCGCCGAACACGGCATAAGGCGACACCGGAAATTCCGGCGCCAATTTCAATTTCACGCCCGGCGTGATGAACAGCGCTGAATACTTCGCGTTAGCCGGAGAAGTGACCGTTTTGAGCGTGGCGGTGGAATTGAACGACGCATACACCGGCAGCTCGACATAGAGCGACACGAGCGGCACACCCGCGACGCGGTGCGCGAAACTGCCGCCGACGGCAAACGAAGTATCGGCGCTGAAGCTGGTGTTGAACGGGAAGTACCCGCCGGCGGTGACCGCCAGCTCATTGCTTTGGGCTGTGGCTGAAATGGTGAAGAACGCGAGAAGAAGAGCAAGAAGTATGGACAGTCTTCGAGTCATCAGAGATTAGACTGCTCTGAGCAGCTGAAGTTTTCCTGCCCGGTGGGCCATCGGCCGAAAATGTGATGGTTACCGTCCTCTAAGGTCCTTCCGCAAAAACTTTAGCAGTTTTTTACTTCCTGAGAATCTTCTAACTTGCCTCCAAGATTCTCCTTATCTTCGCCCGATACAAAAGACGAGTCATGGCGACTCTTCCATATTCACCATCTTCCACCTTCGGCGGCGTGCTCGTCGCCAGTGGCGACGCCGCCCGTCGCGACCAGATCGTTTCCACCCTGCACACCAACCGCTGGCCGGTGGTGGAAGCCCTCGGCGGCGCCGACGCCCTCGGCAAACTGGAAACCACCGAATGTGACCTGCTCCTTCTGGACCGGTGCCTGCCCGACCTCGACGCCGACGAATTCCTGCGGATGGTGAAAGAGCAATTTCCCGGGGTGGAGGTGGTTGAGCTGGGGTCGGCGAGTGTTTCCGAGCTTTCAATTTCGTCTGCAAAAACGTCATGCGTAATCAATGAGTTACTTCCAAAACATGAAGTCATCGATGAGTACGAGCCAGCTCCCAAGATCGAAGCCCTCCCGGGAATGGTTGGCAATTCCGAAGCCATGCAAAAGGTCTATCGCATGGTGCGATTGGTGGCGCCGAGAAAGACCTCGGTTCTTATTACCGGACCAACAGGAAGCGGAAAAGAGCTGGTCGCGAGAGCGCTGCACGAGTTGAGTCCGCGGGCATCGCGGCCGTTTGTTGCCATTAACTGCGCCGCGATTCCGGAAGCACTGTTGGAATCGGAACTGTTCGGTTAACACCCAGCGGCGCGTCCGTGCGTGCCTGCGAAGCTTGGGAAGTCTCAGTTCCAGTTGGTCTTCCCGGGCTCTGGGGCCTAAATTCGCGTTCAGGAGTTCTATCGGAGGCTGGTGAGATTGCTTTAATCGCAGTGCTGTTTTGGGTTGGAGGCAGGGAAAACGGGAAGGCTGAAAGCAGCCTTCCCGTTACAGGATCGCACGCGGCTAGATCTGATAGTCCATTTCCATGATCTGCTCGAGATCGTGATCGCCGGAATTTTCAGTGCTGTTGCCCTCGAGGGTACGCACTTTCTTTTTGAGTTCTTTTACCTCGTTGGCAAGAACGGCGAGTGCATCCGAGAGAGGATCGTTGATCTGCTTTGGATCAGTGATCACCACGCGATGTCCGTCGCGCAACACGATATGGCCGGGTACTCCCACGACGGTGGAGTTGTCCGGGACGCTCCGAAGAACAACGGAACCTGCGCCGATTCGGCAATTGTCTCCTACGGTGATGTTGCCAAGGACTTTTGCGCCGGCGCCGATGACCACGCAGTTTCCGATGGTTGGGTGGCGTTTACCTTTTTCTTTGCCGGTACCACCAAGCGTGACGTTCTGATAAAGGAGTACGTCGTCCCCGATGATGGTGGTTTCGCCGATTACCACGCCCATGCCGTGATCGATGAACAGGCGATGTCCGATGGTGGCGCCCGGGTGGATCTCGGTGCCCGTCATCGCCCGGCCGACCTGGGAGAGAAATCGCGCCAGGGTACGGACGTTACGCAGCCAAAGCCAGTGAGTAACGCGATAGAACCAAAGGGAATGGAGGCCTGGGTAGCAGAGGAGTACTTCCAGCCGGGACTTGGCCGCCGGATCGTTCTCGAAAATCCACGCGATATCTTGTCGAACACGTTTGAACATACAGGTCACCCGCACCTCTGCGGGCGATACACGCGGACAGAGTGCGTTGCTCATATTGATTACGTCCGCCCTCTGTTCGTCGCGATATTGCTCAATTTATCTGCTGTTTGGGTCAGTAGCAAATATCCATTGAGAGTAGTCCCCGGGATCATGGGTGGTTAAAGGGCAGTGAACGAAGCGCCGATCTCACTGGGGAGCGGTAAATGGCCGCAGTCCATGATCTGGCTTACCCGGTTGAATAACCGAGCATTGATGGTGAATTCCGATCTGATCAAGTTCGCCGAGAATTCGCCGGACACCGTCATCACGTTAATTACCGGCGAGAAACTCATTGTGAAGGAGACGATCGAGACGGTGGTGGAACGAGTGGTGCAGTTTCGCAGGTCGATCCAGCACGGAGTCAACGACGGACCCGGCGAAGGGTGCGAAAGGAAGGACTGAGTTGTGGACAAGGCGACCTTCACCGGACTGTTAGTGGCAATTGGTGGAATCGTACTCGGCCTATGGCTGGAAGGCGGGAACATTGGTCAGGTCCTTCAGCCCACGGCGGCGATGATCGTTTTTGGGGGCACATTCGGGGCTGTCCTTATTCAGTTTCCTTTGCCGGTTGTCCTGGGGGCGGTGCGACGTTTGGCAGACATTTTCTTCGTCAGGAGTGCAGACCCAGGGCAGTGGATTCGTCAGTTAGTCGGATACGCCAACAAAGCCAGGCGTGAAGGGATTGTTGCCCTGGATTCTGAGTTACTGGGCATTCAGCAGCCCTTTCTGAAAAAGTCCTTGATGCTAGCAATCGATGGCACGGAACCGCACGAACTCCGTAAGGTGATGGATCTAGAGCTTTCGAATCAAGCGGAGCGGGACGACCGTTTTCCGGCCGTATTCGAATCGGCGGGAGGGTTTTCGCCCACGATAGGAATCATCGGCGCGGTGCTCGGGCTTATCCAGGTGATGCAACACCTCGACAAGATTGATGAGGTTGGGCGGGGAATCGCGGTGGCATTTGTGGCGACAATCTACGGCGTCGGTGCGGCGAATATCTTCTTCCTGCCAGCAGCCGGAAAGTTAAAGATCCGCATTCGTGATGAACAGGTTGTGCACGAGATGATTCTGGAAGGCGTGGTTTCGATTCTTGAGGGTATGAATCCGAGAATGCTTGAAACCAAGCTAACCGGATTTCTGGCGGAAGCAGAAGAATACCGATCGACTGAAAAGGAGAAGCTTTGATCAGGCGGCGTCGTCCAACGAACTCTAATCATGAGCGATGGTTAGTGTCGTATGCAGACTTCATAACGCTGTTGTTCGCTTTCTTCGTTGTGCTGTATGCGTCGGCGCAGATCGATAAAAAGAAAGTGGGAATGCTTTCAGAGTCAATCCAGTATGGCTTTCAAGAGATGGGCATATTCGGAGGAAGTCCCGCGGTTGGAGCAAGAGATGAATCCTCCCTTGATCCAATGCCCGCGGATCTCGATCGCCTTGAACTTCGACGCATTCAAGTTCTGCTCGATCAATCGTTGTCTGAGGAGATTGCAAAAGGCGAGGTGGCGGTGCATAGCGAGCGAGAGGGCCTGGTCGTCAGCCTGCGCGAATTAGGATTCTTCGATATCGGCTCAGCGCAGCTAAGGCAATCGTCGAGAAGTGCGTTTGGAATGGTAGTCAAAGTCCTGAAAGACCATCCTCGCGCTCTTCGCGTTGAGGGCCACACCGACGATGTTCCAATTCATAACCGCCAGTTTCATTCGAATTGGGAGCTCTCGACGGCACGGGCAACAGAAGTAGTGCGCGTGCTAATAAGCGAATATGAGTACCCTCCTTCCAAGCTATCAGCTTCCGGATATGGACAGTTCCATCCGTCTGCTAAAAACACAACAGAAACCGGACGGCAGACAAATCGCCGCGTTGACATCGTGATACTTTCGGCAACTCATGCTTCGTCGGTATCCGACCGATAAGGCTGGAAGAAGGTTCCGTGCTCACCACCACTTCAAGCCGCCGTACATCTCTCCTCGAACGAATTGATCACCTTGACTCCATCCCGAGCGTGAATGCGATTGTCCAGCCGCTCATGGGCTACTTGCAGCAGCCTCTTGAGATGATCGACACACAGCGCGTCGTGGATCTCATCTCGCACGATAATTCGCTGGCGGCGCAGTGTCTTCACTTAGCGAATTCTCCACTGTTTGGAAGATGGCAGACGATCACCAGCACCAGGGGAGCGGTGATAGCGCTGGGCTTACAGCGCATGAGGGATGTTGTGGTTTCCTGTTGTGTTTTGAAGCTAATGCCGGCTGAGGCAAAAGGTATGAATCCGATAGTGTTTTGGGAGCACTCCCTGGCGTGCGCCCTTGTTTGTCGGCGAATAGCCAAACGTATCGGGGCTAAGGATCCGGAGCAGGCCTACCTCGCTGGTCTTCTGCATGACGTTGGTTTCATCGTCAACATTCATTTGCTTGGTGAGGAGTTTTACCAGCTCATGCAGGAAGCTTCGGCTCGAGAATGCGGTATCCACCTTGTGGAAGAGGAGAGGTACGGGTTAAATCATTGTGAATCGGGAAGACTACTGGGGCGGAAGTGGGGCCTGGCACCCGATGTAATAGAAGCCATCAGCAATCATCACCACCTGTCTGCGTTGGCCGATTACCCAGCATTGACGGCGCTGGTGAGTTTTGCCGATCGACTTTGCCGGATCCATGGTCTCGGATACGGCTACCAAGAGAACTTGAGTGTGGATTGGGAGCGGGATGAGGTGGTGGAAATCCTGAAAGCTGCGTGGCCGATTGCCAAGTCAGTCAGTTGGAATCGGTTCTCGTTGGAACTGCAAACTTACCTCAAGGACGTTCACAACCTAGTCTCGGTACTCTACAGATTCTCAGCCTGATCAGGTGCATCCTGGCCCTCAAGAATTTCTTTTACTTTTGCCGTCAAAGTCTCAAGAGTGAATGGCTTCTGAAGATAAGCAACCTCAATGGCTTGGAAATCGCGTCGTAAAATCGGATTATCCGTGTAACCCGACATGTAAATCGTTTTAAGGTTCGGCTGAAGAGCCTTGAGTCGAACCGCTAATTCGCGACCGCTCATTCCTGGCATGACGACATCGGTAACGAGGAGCTTGATGGGGGCGTGCTTCTCGAAACAGGCCAAAGCTTCTGAGGCAGATCTCGCGGAAACCACCACATAGCCCTCCGCCTGGAGAATCTCGCTGGCGACATCGCGAACGTACACCTCGTCTTCAACCAGGAGAATCGTATCGGCTTGAGTGGGTGAGATCAAGGTAAAGTCCTTGCCATCGGAGTAGAGCACGGTCCCGGCACTCGGGAAAAAAGCGCGCAAGGTCAGGGCTCTGCCTGGCTCATTGTATTCGCAGATGTTGCCGCCCAGCGAACGCAAAATCTCAATCGATTGCGGAAGCAACTGTTCGAGCCAGTCTTCGGCGGTGACATCGGAGGTATACAGCACGCCCGGTTCCGGGAATGCGAGCGAAGAGTTCCGGGAACATGTCATCTCCAGCATCACGTAACGACCGTGGTCGAGACCTTCGGCAGCTGCAGAGAAGGGATCGAGATCCAGATTGGCGGTTTCCATGTTCACCCGCCCGCCATAAGGAAGGGCGGCGCGTGCTCGAATGGCCATGTCGAGGATTACCTGTTCAATCCACTCACACTGACCGAGAACAGGATCGAGGTCCGAGGATCGCAGCCAGTTAACTTCGATGCGAGACCCGAGCAGTCGATGGATACGACGTTTCAAAGAGGAGGAGCAATGATCGAGAGCGACCATAGTAGGAGCACCGTTGCCTTGGTAAGAAGTGCAATCGCCCTGCCAGAAGTGGACTTTGGAAAGGAGAAGGGAAGCTGACTAGTAATATGGCTGTGCGGAGCAAAGCTCGGGGAAGCCCGTGGTGTTTTAGATTCAGTCACTTAGAAAATGGAACCAAAAGAGCGTCATTCCCGCCATAGGAAATCCGAACTCGCCGATTTAGCCGATTGACCTTAGGCGAAAAGGCTGCCAGAGCCTCGGTGGAAAAAGTAAGTGCGAAACTTTGCGCATTTGGCCCGATCACATTCCCAACATTAGGATGAACTAATCTGCCACGGCAGCCATCCTGCACATGCCATGGCGATGATCGACACGTGTGCGAATCCGGGATGTGGCAGCCGGTTTCTTTATCTGAAATCGGGTAAACTCTTTCATTTCCCGCAGCACGACAGCCGTAAGGTTCACACCTACTGGCTCTGTGATAAGTGCATGATGGACGTCCACTTAGAGTGGCGGATAGGCGAAGGAGTGACAGCAGTCCTGTCTGCAGCGCCGGCAACCCCGATTTTTCGGAATGAAGACGGGACGTCCCAGAGCGTGAACAAATGATCTCAGCAGTGGACCGGAAGCTCTTCCAGTCCTCGCAACAAAAGAGTCTTCCGCCAGCGGAGTACACTTCGCGGCACCGCCAATCGTAAATCTCGGCAATTTTCCAGCAGTGCAGCGATTGCGAGTTGACCTTCCAGTCGTGCCAGGAAAGCGCCGAGACAATAGTGAATGCCTTGGCCGAACGCAATGTGACGATTGGGTTCACGTGCAACATCGAATTGATCGGGACGAACGAATTGCGCCTCATCGCGGTTAGCCGAACTGATGGAGACCATCACGTTCTCGCCGCGGGGGATCGTAACTCCAGCTACAGGGAGATCATCGTGAGCCCAGCGGTATGTAGCGTAGTCAATCGGTGTATAGAACCTCAGCATTTCTTCCACTGCCGACCCCATGAGCTTGGGCTCGGCGCGGAGTTTTGCCAATTCATCAGGATGCTCCAGCAAAGCGAGTGTTCCGCAAGAAATGAGATTCACGGTCGTCTCGTATCCCGCGATCAGGAGCAATAGAACCATCGAGAGTAACTCATCGCTGTTTAGTCTCTCTCCGGCCTCTTCGGCAGCTACCAGAGCGCTGATGAGGTCCCCTTGTGGATTGTTCCTGCGCTCGTCAATGAGAGTCCGTATGTATTTCAGGAAGGCGATGAATTTGGGTGTGTTGTGAATCATTCCGCTCCAACTGGTAGCGGTCGATTGGAACAGTGCATCCGACCATCGACGAAAGCGCATTTTGTCTCGTGGCGGAACGCCGAGCATCTCGCCAATGATCGTTGTGGGAATGGGGAGAGCGTAGTCGCTTACGAGATCAAATGTCTTCTTCTCCAAACAATTGCTGATTATGTTTCGAGTAAGCAGGTCGATGCGTCCTCTCAATTCTTCCACTCTTTTTTGAGTGAATGCTTTGTGGACGAGATTACGAAGTCGTGTGTGATCGGGTTCGTCGCTACCCAGCATGTTGTCGATGACGGGGCCGAAAATCTTGTAAAGAAGCTTCAGACGCACGGGTACTCTCCCCGAATGGTTTCGGCGCCGGTCGCTGGAGAGCCGCTGGTCTCTGAGAATTGACACGGCGTCATCGTACCGTGTAATCAGCCAGGTGAACCTTCCCTTGGGTGTGAACCTGACACGGCAAACCGGAGCCTCCGTTCGCAATCGCGAATACAGAGGATACGGATTCGCCTTGAACTCGGGGTCGGAAAGCGAGATTTGTGTAGTGTCGAACACGAGGCGGAATTTTAGTGCAGAATGTGACCTAGCGGGACTTCGGTAAAGAAAAAGCCGGTCCCAACTTGATGGGTCAGGACCGGCAATTTATCAACCGCAGGCAGTGGTTTGAATGGCAAGGCTAGTCAGGGACTAATCGGAGACTATTGAAAATGCGAAGTTTTTCATGGCGGCCGTGAGGCGCGGTTGGATACGTTTTACTCGTCGCCAGGCGCGCTTCAGGGATGCGCGATTCTCAGTGTTGTACCAGTTGCAACTCTTCATACTCGGCGACAGTCCGACGTAGGTGCGGAAGTTGCACACTCCGTCAGTATTTATTAGCGCCGCTGCCAACATCCGATGATTGCCATCTAAAACCGTCATGGGCTGTTCCATGTCTGACCCAACTAGAATGATCGAGCTCGTATCTCGCGACTTTCGCATTCGATAGGCCAAGGCATGAATTGAAGACATATGGTTGGCGCTCGGAGAAAAGCGGTGGTCGCGAATTAGTTTTGCTATTTCCAAGACTGTAGGCTCTGGGTAAGCGGCCGTCTTCGGCCAGTACCCGCGGGGAAACACTCTCAGCTTCTCGGCATCGGCAGCCTCTAATTGAACGAGCAGCCAACGAGTATCTTGGGGCAGTTCACTCCAGGTGACATGGTGACGCCGGAAGAGCAAAGCCCCGCGCATTTGGTTCTGTTCCTCATCCGCCAAATCGCCTCCAAAAACCAGAGTCTCATATTTCGCGCGATCCACGTGGTATTCGTTCTTGTGGTACTCGGTTTTAAGAAATTCCGAAATAACCTCCGCTTCAGATGCCGAGCGAATAGCTTTCACGCGAACCTCCTTTCCACTTCACTCCTCCCAGTAGTTGTTGGCCGCGCGGCAGGCAGGGGCGCACACTCGTCGCCACGCTCCGAAAGGGAGATGAAGAAGAACATTTGTTTTGGATGGATAGTGGGGTGCAGGAAAGAGGCGGATGTTATCGGTGGTAGCGCGCCAACCTGAGTGTTATGCGTCCCTCCCATCCTACTGTCGATTGGACGTAACGCTTGATGCGAGGCATGCGTCAGAGAGATTTCCCCGCAAGAGATCCGAAGACAAATTCGAACAAAGCGAAGTAACGACACCGTTCAGGGCCCTTCCTCTGGCGCACACAGGTTTCAGAAGTGACTGCACCAGACGTGCATCAACCAAGGGAGACGTACATTAACTATGCAAGTATTCTGCCGCTCGGGTTCGAGCTCCTCAGCTACTCTGGATTGTTTTAATCATAGATTCGTACTTCAGCAGTTTGCCCGAGAAACTCTCCTCGTTGAGGAGAATCCGTTACGATTCGTTCCAACTATGGAATGAGGAAGCACAGAATTGGATCATTCAGCGAGTCTGGCGATGGTTGAAGCTGCCTTTGTTTGAGTAGTTACATGCCACTGATGAGAATCACCCCAGCGTTAAGGGCGTAAGTGCCGCATCAACTCCAACTGAAAATCGAGCAGCATGGGACGACTCGAAACAAACGAGGGAAGAACTACGCCTGCCTTTCTAAGATTCCGATACGCGGTACAAACTCGTCATCTTGTGCTGTGCTCCCGGTTCGAGCGTCACAGATCCTTCCCCAACGTTGGCGGTTTCAATGCAGACCATATACGTGTATTCCTGATCAGCGAAATCAGGCAGGGCACGGGCTTTTTCCGCCCACGGATTCCATACCACTGTGTTTCTGGATCCATTCTTCTCAACCTCGCACCGCTGGGTGAGGGAGGGATCCAGCAATGTCACAGCATTGAGCGTGTTTAAATAGACGCGATCCGTCTCTCCACTGAAGGTGATTGCATCTTGCTGCAACATTTCATGTCCGGCAGCTACCTTGTCCAGGTACTTGGTACCTTCGAGTCCTAGGATCGCGACCTGATGAATGTTTCCCACTCGGAAGTAAGTGTGTTGCGCGGATTCAAACGTAAAGGGCGTCGGGCCCGTATTCGTCACTTTCAGATCGCATTGTAAGTCTCCGCCAAATCGCACCTCGTGCTCAATTCGAAAGTCAAAATTCCAAAGGCGTTTCGTCTCCTCATTCGATTCGTAGAACATATTGACTGTAACGTCCGTTCCCGAGGCATCGATCCTCGTCAACTTCCAGGAACGAGTCCGAACAAAGCCGTGTGACGGCGCTGTCTTGTCGTCATGTTTCGGTCCAAACCAGGGGAAACAAATTGGTATACCTCCGCGAATTGCCTTGCCATCCTTGAATTCTGACTGGCTACTTACAAACAAAATGTCTCTTCCGCAGTTCGGAGACCATGAAGTTACATGTCCGCCGTGCAGGTATATTTCTCCCGATGCAGACGAGGAAGACACTCGGACGCACGGCAAGCCACCGCGTCCTTCATGAATCTCAGCTTTTCCGGGAATTGCGAATCTCTTGTTGAGCTCGACGAGGGAAGTATTCATGGGCTGAAAGTATCAGAGCAGGAGGGTGAGCGGAAGCTACGTTAGGACAAGTTGAAAAACGCCCTTTCCATCGACGCAAGCCTCGCCAATGGAAAGGGCAGCCTATACTGTCAGTGTTCACGAATATCGAATCACCCAAATACTCACGATTCTATCGTCCGCGAAGTGCGTGCTCTTCACCATTCCTCGTGGAATTATGAAGAGAGATGCCGGCGACCCTTCCGATAAGTCCGGCACGCGTGCTCACGCCAGCTTTCGTCATGACGAGGCGGAGGAATGACTTCACCGTGTTAGGGCTTATCCCCATTTCTTGCGCGATTTCCTTACTCGTCATGCCTTTCACGAGAAAGCTCACCGCTTGACGCTCGCGCGAAGTTAAATGAAAACGGTTACAAAGCTCATACATCGTAACGTCCGGCGAACCGGCACGTTCCAGCAGGATTGCCGTCGTGCGCAACGCCTGAGGTCCGTGCATATCCAGACTGTAGCGCGAACACAGATACCGGCGACGACCGGACACAAGTTCCGAAATCTCTCGCTCGTTGTCTATGCCGGGACGGCTGCGCATCAGGGACGGTAGCTTTTCTGCGATTAGGGTAGGCACTTTCTTCGCGTTAACCGAACCATTCGGATAAGCGAGAATCCGCAATGCTTCCACGTTACACGATACTTGTGCGTTGGCTGGGCCCAACAGGATGAGTCCTGGGACCGAAAAGGTTGGTACTCGATTGCTGGCTAGTTGTTCCTTCACCACGTCTTGCATATCACCCCGCAAATTGTGACCTGGACGGCTGCCCGTAGGCCTTCCCCCCGTCGTCAGGTTTGACTGCCCAAAACGTCAGTTCACATTGCGTACAACACCCCGTATTTCCCGAGGCACTGCTACCGCTGATCACTAGGTCCCGACGCTGATTGGGTTACGACCTTGGCGGTGGATGGTCCGCCATATTGCTGTGGCCCTTTGTCTTCCGTTCGATCGCCATCGACCATCGGAGTCTTGCTGCGAACCAAGACTTACGTGATCGAAACCGAGCCGTTGATCGGCTTCTCTGTGTTGAAGCTCTCCCAACCCTGAGCATTCGCGATTATGCTTGGGTACGGATGGTTACTGCCGACTTTGCCATTCTTCTCTGCAAAAGTCTTATCCACAAATGAAAATGGGTTGTTTTTCGTTCGCCTTCCCCGAATGGGAAACGCAAACACCGCGAGCGAAACGGCAGATGGAGAGGTTCGGCGATCGGCTACTACCGTGCCTAAGAATTCCCAGACCTGTTCCATGCTTCTGCTATGCGCAGGGATATCCGCATGAACATTGAGGTCAAGCGGATTGCGCATCCGGTCCGGGATCATTCTCAACCTTTGCTACAGCTGAATCTTGTGAAACCGAGGGGATACGTTCAGGCCCAAAAACGGAGTAGCCGGTTCTGGCTAGTGCAATCGAATTACCAAAGACTTGTCTAATTAACTCAACGGAATTAGCCGCTTAACCTAATGAAGGATTGCAAACAATTTCACAAAGAGGGAAGGACACTGCCTCAATGGGCGGTAACTACGAGGTTAATATTTTGATGTAAAAATATCCTGGATAGGCGAAGATTTGCCAGTGAATGGCGCCATCGAGGAGCACAACAGCAGTTAACACAATATAACTTCGGGGCCGGGAAGAAAATACGTAATTAGTGCCTGGGCGGAGTCATTCCCTGATTCCACAGTACGCCCGCCCCATTTCCGGTTGAACCAGGAATCAGCGGCGTGACCGGTCCAACCACCGGCGGATTACTGCTTCTGATCAAGTCCAGCAAATTCGCTGGATAGAGATTCCACATGCCCGGCGGAATATTGCTTGGTAGGATCGGTTGACCGGCCGAATTGTACTGAATCGGAACCGGGTTATAAGCCTGTTGCGGAATGCGCTGCGCGTTCGATCCGTTCGGCATGACGATCGGATTACCCGTCGAACCGTTGCTTCCACCAGAGTTCTGCGAACCATTCCCAAAAAGTGACGGGTACAGCGACGCCAACGCCGGGTTGACTCCCTCGGGAAGGTTCGCCATCCGCTCAGCGGCAGAAGGTTCGGCGGAAACTGCGGGTGCATCCGCCATAGCCGCTACGGCCGCATCAGCCTCATCGGTTTTCTTCGCGTCTGCACTTTCCGCGGTTTTTGCGTCATCCGCAGAAGGCTCTTTGTTGTCCGCCGACTTGTCCTTATCCGCTTCGTCTTTGTTGTCCTTGTCGGCCTTTTCAGCGTTCGGATCCGTTTCGTCCTTCTTCGGTTCCTGTGCGGCCTCACCGGTAGCATTCGGATCTGGAGCGGCAGCTTCGGGTTGCGGTTCCGTCGGCTGCAGCGCTGGGATCGCGGGCCGCGGTGACGGACGATTTGATGCCATCAATCCGCTTTCATTGCGCGGTGTGATGATCACACGATCAGCGCGACGAATCGGGGTGTTGCTTCCGAGAATGATGTAATTGAAACGAATTCCGTAAAGCAGCTTGGCGACGATTTCGACCGGATCGCCGGGTCCGAGCTCTACGGTAATTTTGTTCGTGTCAAGGAATGGCGCTTCGACTTTCGTGCCGGTTTTTTCCTGGATCGCATCCAGTACCTGCTGAAGCGTACAGCTTTCAGCCCAGATCGAGAGCTGACCGTTCTCGTAGGTGATCTTGGGAACCGCAGTTACCTGCGGCGTCATGGTGTTCCAGTTGGAAACACGCTGCGGCCAAGCCGAGGTCACGGATGACGAAGGCATTTGCACCGGAGCAGTCGTGTTCTTCGACGGAGTTGTAACTTGCGACTGCGCGAGAATCGTGCAAAGTCCTAAACAACACGTCGTGAGAATCCCTCGACCGCTAGCCCACATCGCAAGCCCCCCGGCTTCCTTGGACACCCGTGTGGACGGCATTCTGCATCGTCCCACATACCGCAGTCAAACACACGGCTCATCCTTCATCAATCGTCTGATTGGTTTAGTCCACGCGATTAATAATTTTTGAGCTGTACATCTGAGTATGCAATTCTGAGCGTTCTTTTGTTGACCTTTGGCCCGAATAAGTCTAGTAATCACACCGACATTGGTCTGCATTCGACCGGTCAAGCCAGGTTTAAGATGCAGTCACCGAAAAGCGCGCCACGACAAGTAGGTATGTTTGGAAGTGATGTAGGGGTAATTGTGCTCGGTCCGGCCAACGCCCCCATCGCTTCTAATCGAGAGGCGGTACGCCTTCTGGCGTTTCCGCATGACCCTGACCAGATCCACAACACGGAGGCGTTTCTTCGTCAGAAGATCAACTCTGGGTTGATGCTCTCCAACGGGGCCCCAGGCGGGACCGCGCCGACGTTTGTTACTGAGATCCGTTCCGGCCGGCGGCGCTACATGTGTACAGCTCTGCCGATCGATAGTAGTAATTCCCATACGAGTCAGATCACCTACGCGTTGCTGTTCGAGCGTTGGACACGCACTTCTGTGGACCTTCCTCGGGTTACAGCGCAATACGGACTCACTCCGCGGGAAAGTGAACTTGTACAAAATCTACTCCTTGGTCTTACCACCAAGGAAATTGCCGCGCGTATGAAAGTTAGCCCGAGCACCGTGAATGCCTTCTTACACCTCGTCATGGTGAAGATGGGCGCCAAGACGCGATCGGGTGTCGTTCGGCAAATTGTTTGTCCATCCAACTAAGGCCGATTTCATCGGCCTTCCTTTTTTCCTTTCCGACATTCTGGCCTCGTTCACCGCGCCACACCTTCACCACTCTTTGAACGCTCCATGTAAGAAGTTTTGTTTACACTTTTCACCACCACTATCATAACTAGTCCAGTTATTTAATTACGAGACGTTAGTTCAAAGCGGCGCGTCTCTTCTTCTTAGCGCTCTGGCCTAGAGCATCGAGAGAATTGCGTGCTTTTCTTTCATGCCTCATCTTGGCTGAGCAGTTCGGCCCAGACTGAGGAGGATCCCAAAATGAAGAAGGTGTTTCTGTTTATCGCAGTTGCTTTGGTTTTGACGGCTGTCGCGGCTGCCCAACAACCAAACTTCTACAACCTCAACTACTACTCGAACCGTAACAACACAGCCTTGGCTGATTCCACCACCCGCATCATCAACCCGGGTACCGTGGGAACGCCGATCTCGCCTGACCATGGCACGATCTGCGCCGACATCTACGTGTTCGACTCGACCCAGGAAATGCTCGAGTGCTGCAGCTGCCCGATTACGGCCAACGGCATCCTCCAGCTGTCGCTCCTGAATGACCTGATGCAGAATCCTCTGACCGGCTTCCCGGCGCCTGATTCTGGCGTTATCAAGGTTGTCTCTGATAACGGCCAGAACTGCGATCCGACCAGCCCGGTTCCGACTCCGGAACTGCTCTCGTGGCAGACTCACACCCAGCAGCCCGTGGCGGGAACGTTCGTCACGACTGAAGACGAATTCCAGACCGCTTATTTGACGGATCAGGAACTCGGCTTCCTCGGCCAGGCCTGCGCGTTCGTGCAGTACCTCGGCAGCGGCAAGGGCGTTTGCCAGTGCGGCGCCGCCAGCTAAGAAAAATCGAAGCCTGTTATAGGCTCCTCCACTCGGTGCCAGCGGATAACCATCCCTGGCACCTTTTACTTTTAGCCCGTAGTTGCTTCTTCTCGCATTATCCGCCAGGACCAAACCCAGGAAATCTATCCGAATAATACGGACCAGAAGAGAACTTCTTAAGGTTTGTTGGCCGATAGCCTCCGACGTACAGACCCTCTTTTTACCTAATCGGATCACCTAGTCTCTGCGCCTACGAACCCCGGTTAGCCTCCCGGCACCAACCCTCATGGGTTAACGGCTGCGACTAGAGAATCAAGAGAATTGCAGGATCGTGTTTAGGAGTTCAGGCTACGTGTCGCCAACGGGCCCAAATTGGAGGATCCTGAATGTTCAAGAAAGCTGCTGTACTGCTGCTCCTGACCTTGACGATTGGCTGTCTTGCCTTTGCGCAAAGCGAATCCGTCTATCAAGTGAACTACTACGCGAACCGGAACAACTCCGCGTTGGCCGATTCCGTAGTGCGCGTCATCAACCCCGGTGTCGTCGGAACGCCTATCAGCCCCGATCACGGCACCATCTGCGCGGACATCTATGTATTCGATTCCACGCAGGAAATGTTGGAATGCTGCTCTTGCCCGATCACTGCGAACGGCATCCTTGAGCTGTCGCTGCTGAACGACCTGATGCAGAATCCGCTGACTGGCTTCCCGGCCCCCGACTCCGGCGTCATCAAGATCGTCTCTGACACCGGCGCGAACTGCAACGAACTGGCTCCTGTACCCCAACCGACACTTCTCGGTTTCGCCAGCCACGTCCAGCAGCCCATCGCTGGCACGTTCGTTACGACGGAAGATGAATTCCAGACCGCTTACCTGACCCCGGAGGAACTTGGATTCCTTGGCCAGGCTTGCTCGTTTGTCCAGTACCTGGGCAGCGGCAAGGGCGTTTGCCAGTGCGGAGCGGCCAGCTAAGAAGTCTGTACCTCGCAATACGGCGCCTGGCGGCCTTCCGCCAGGCGCTTTTTCCTAAACCCTCGATGTTAGTACCGGTTTTCAGGCCCCTGCTCCGTCCTCGGCCCTTAAACAGATTCTTGTAGAGCCTTTGACTAGCGTATCGGCTTAACCCTTTTGGATTGCTCTCAGCGGGTAATGCGAATGACTACGACATCTGGGGAGTTGTATGAAAGCCGTCCATAATTCAATCTCTCCGCCGTTCTACTGTTGTACTTGTGGAGGCGCCCTGTGTCTGTTCGGAACTTCGTGTGTTTAGGCATTCTGTTTTTGGCTACGCACATTTGCTTAGCGCAGACGTTTGATGTGTATCAGTTGAACTACTACTCGAATCGCAACAACGCGGCCAATGCCGACCAGACGGTACGTGTGGTCAATCCCGGCACGGTGGGCACACCAATCAGCGCCGGTCACGGTACTATCTGCGCCGATGTTTACGTGTTCGATGCGACCCAGGAAATGATCGAGTGTTGCTCTTGTCCCATCACGGCGAACGGTCTCCTGGAACTGTCGATTCTCAACGATCTCACCCAAAACCCACTCACCGGATTTCCGGCTCCGGGCAGCGGTGTGATCAAAATCGTTTCTGACAGTCGCCAGAATTGCAATGAGACAGCTCCCATTCCGACGCCGACATTGATCGCATGGGGAACACACGTTCAACAGCCTATTTTGGGTACGTTCGTGACGACGGAAGACGAATTTGCTTCCGCGCCGCTGGCCGATGCCGAACTCGGTTTCCTTGGACAGGCTTGCGCCTTTGTCCAATACCTCGGGAGCGGAAAAGGCCATTGCAGCTGCGGTACCGGAAGCTAATCCGCGCTCTGGGGCTGCCGATACATCGGCGGATGTTTTTAACCACTTCGATCTTGCAATACCAATTCTGAGGAGCGACAGCCGTGACTAAACGGATCCCAACTATGCTACTGACTCTGGCCGCGGTGATGATTCTGGGCAGCAGTTTGTTCGCCCAGCAATCCACCGATGTCGTGTCGGAAATCAACGGTCAAAAAATCACCCGCGCTGATCTGGAAAAGGCCCAGGGCAATAAGCTTCTGCAGGCCCGTTACCAGTACTATCAGGCAGAACTCAAAGCCCTCGATGAATACATCGAGAACAAGCTGTTGGAAGACGAAGCTCGCAAGCGGAACATGTCCGTCGATGAACTCCTCGACAAGGAAGTCGTCAGCAAGGTGCAGAACCCGACTGATGAACAACTCCAGTTCTTTTACGACGACCTCAACGTAAAGGACAGCTTTGCCAACCTTCGCGACAAGATCTTCGACCACGTTCGTCAACGTCGCATCGCAAAACTGCGTGCGGCCTTCATTGAATCGATTCGTACGAAATCGGAAGTGCTGATTACGCTCGCTCCTCCCAGCGCCGATTTCCCCTTGGAAGGCGCGCCGCGTCTCGGTCCCGAGAATGCTCCCGTCCGCCTGGTCGAATTTGCCGATTATCAGTGCCCTTACTGCGCCAAGGTGAATCCGCACATTGCCAAGCTGCGCCAGGAATTTGGCGACAAGGTCAGCGTGTACTTCAAGGACCTTCCGCTGCAGATGCACGCGAACGCCCGCAAGGCGGCCGAAGCTGCCCGCTGCGCCGGCGACCAGAACAAGTACTGGGAGTATCACGATCAGCTCTTCAAGACGAATCAGCTCGAGCCGCAGGCGCTGAAACAAATGGCCCGCGACATGAAGCTTGATGGCGACAAGTTCGACAAGTGCCTTGACGAAGGCGCGCAGGCTGCGGCCGTACAGAAGGACCTGGCAGATGCACAACAGCTCGGTTTGAGCGGCACGCCGGCGTTCTTCCTCAACGGTCAGTACTTCTCCGGCGCGGTGGATTACAACACCATCCGCGACATGGTGAACCAGCAGCTGACGAAAGTTCAGCGCGCGTCGAACTAAGGAGGCCTTATGCGTAAGCTCACGACATTGTTTCTTGTGACCGCCATGGGTGCTTGCACTCTTGGTTTCGCGCAGGAAGCAAAACCAAAGGCAGCGCCGCCCACAGCGGCGGCGCAGCCGGCAAAACAAACACCGGTTCAGGCTCCAGCGGCTCAAACTGGAGCACCAGCCCAAACGCCTCAGGCGGCCAGGCTGGCTGAACTCAAGAAGAAGGCTGATGCCGGAGACGCGGCGTCGCAGATCCGCCTCGGCGATATGTACAGCCTCGGATCCGATGGCGTCGCACGCAATTTGCCGGAAGCCGTCAAGTGGTACAAGAAAGCCGCCGACTCCGGCAATGCTGATGCACAAACCAAAATGGGCATGATGCTTGAGGGTGGCTTCGGAACAACGAAGGACACCAAGCAGGCCATGGATTACTTGGACAAGGCGGCCCAGCAGGGAAACACGGCGGCTCAAATGCGTTTGGCCTCCGCGTATGAAATGGGTCGCAACACGGACAAGAGCGCTGCCAAGGCAATTCAGTATTACCAGATGGCAGCCGACAAGGGTGTCCCGAAAGCGCTCGTAAAGCTAGGGGACATCTATCGCAACGGTCTTGAGGAAGTTCCTCACGATTACGCGAAGTCCATGGATTGGTACAAGAAGGCTGCCACCATGAATTTCCCGGAAGGTGAATACCGGATGGGATTCATGTACGAGCAAGGCCTGGGCGTGACGGCCAGCACTGATGAGGCGATCAGCTGGTACAAAAAGTCGGCGTCCCATGGCTACGTCGAGGCGAAAGTTGCTCTTTCTCACCTCGGAATCAAATCGGGCTACTAAACAAGAAACAGGGTTGGAAGCGGCAGATAGGTGTAGTGCGGAAGGTGGTCGTATTGAAAGTACCAGGCGCGAATCGCTCCCATAGAGCGACCACCACAATCTAGCCTCACGAAAGCAGCGACGACCGCCATCGTCGCTGCTCTCGTACTGTCGCCTCCGATTCCCAATACGGGGTTTGAGGGGGTGGCTATGTCGATGTCCCTCACGAAAAAAGCGCGGACCTATGCCGCGCTTCTTGTCGTCTGCACATCACTCATCTTTTCTTTGTCGGTGGCCGCTCAGGTCACGCTGTATCCATCAGCGTCGCCTACTTCGGCGCAGGCGGGCGTACAGATCGTTTCCATTACCGGTTTTGGTTTTCCGGATGGAAACATTCATCCGACCGACGTTAGGG
>DASTGW010000500.1:0-4039 GCA_035718705.1 Terriglobales bacterium
AGATGCGCTTCAAGGTAGCCTCTGAACCATCGACCACCGCGACGACGATCTCTCCATTGCGAGCGGTCTTGGCGTCTTCAACGATAACGTAATCGCCTTCGACGATGTGTTCGTCCTGCATCGACTCGCCGACAACTTTCAGGACGTAAACGTCCTTTGATCCGGCGAAATCGGAAAGGGAGAGAGTTTCCGGATCCACTACCGCCTCGATTGGCCGACCCGCGGCAATGCGTCCGAGCAGCGGGAGTTCCAAGGGCGGCGGCATTGCCACCGGCGCTTTCCTGGCGCTTCCCTTCTGCGGGACGATATCGATGGACCGGCTGCGGTTGTAGTCACGCTTGAGCAGGCCCTTGGTTTCGAGGTTGGAGATGTGCTTGTGGACAGTCGCGAGCGAACTCAGTCCGAGACCTTCACCAATCTCTTCGAACGAGGGTGAATAGCCGTTTTCCCGTACGAAGTTATCGATGTAGTCATAGACCTCTTTTTGGCGCTTGGTAATTGCCATGCGCATGCCGTCCTGCGGAGAATTGAAAGCCAGAGCTACGAGCAGAGTATCGGCGAAAGGAAGGCGAAAGTCAAACGGAATTGGCGACTTGAGATTTCAAGTCGTCGATGGAACCAAACTTAAAACCAGTCACTGCGATAAGCCACCCACCAGCTGACAAAAACGATGGGAATGGTCGCGAAAAGGGCCCACCAGAGCGGCAGGGCAAAGTCAGCAATCAACCCCAGAACCATGAAGACGATCCAGAAAATCTTCTTCTGCACCCTTCAATTCTAGTACTTTCGCGTGCTTATCCAGGCACCTTCGGGCGAATTGCCTAATTGCTGCTGGTGTACTCGACGCTTACAATACCGACACCGAGCGGAACCCGCACCGCACTAGGCCTTTAATCAATGTCGGAAATCGCCAAACGGCTCGAACGAGCAGACAAATTTCTGCAAAAGGGGAAACTCCCCTCCGCACTGGAGGAACTGCGCGCTGCCCTGCAGGAAGACTCGTCGAACGATATGGTTCGTCAGCGTGCCGCCGACATCTGTATTTCGCTGAACCTAACCGACGATGCCGCGGGATATTTGGCGGATCTTTTTGACCATATGGTCGCGCAAGGCCGGTCGTCAGAAGCGATCTCTACCTATAAAAAGCTGACACGACTCAGTCCCACTACTACAGCCCGTACCTTCCGCTACGCGCAACTCCTGGAGAAGTCGAATCCGCGGGAAGCACTGGAGGCGTTAAACGCATCGTTCCTGGCCTTCCTTAAGAATGGTGAACGCCAGCAAGCGATGGAAGCCCTAAAGCGGATGATCGCCTTGGATCCTTCGACGACGAACTATCGTCGCGAAGCGGAGTTGGCCGAATCGATGGGCGATTACCGGGCATCTGCACTGGCATTCGTGCAATTGGGACGAATGGAAGAAAGTGCCGGGAACGAAGGGGCGGAAATGTATTCTCGCGCCTTCTCGCTGGATCCAACGAACACTACCGCTGCACTTTGTCATGCACGTTGCCTGATGCGCGCCAGCCGGGCCGTGGAAGCAGTGGAAGTACTGCGAACGCAGCCGCTCACCACAGCCGATTTTCTCGAGACCTACGCCAACGCCCTTCTGCTTGCGAATCAGGCCGAAGAGGCCGAGCCGATCACTCTTCAGCTCTACGGGACGACCTCACATGGACTGGCGATGATCGCCGAGGTGCTCGCCACCTATATGCGTGTAGGGAACATGGACCGGGCAACCGAGTTCGCGCGAGAGGTAGAAAGCAAAGTTCGGGCTAAAGGTGAGATTAAGGAATTTCTCGCGATCGTTGGCGAACAAGTGGACAAGCATCCGGTGTCCACGGATTTTCTCGAGTACCTGGCGCAGCTCTACAACGGTGCCAATCGCGAGCACGAATATTGCGACACGCTTCTCAAGCTTTTTCAGTTGTACTTCGCGCAACGAAATTTTGCGAAAGCCGCAGAATGCCTTGACCGTGCCTCGGAAGCCGATGCCTACGAGCCTGGACACCAGGAGCGCCTGGAAATGTTGCGCGGCAAGATCGATGCCAACAAGTACAACGCCATTGCGAACCGATTGCAGGGAGTCGGCAATAATCGCGTGGAAGAAGATGACGGCGAAGCCGAGGAACCAGTGGAGGAGGCGGCCGAGGACAAGGAACCCACGGTCCTCGAAGACCTGATGTTGCAGGCTGAGATCTTCCTGCAGTACTCGATGCGTTCCAAGGCGGTGGAGCGACTCGAGCGCATTCACAAACTGTTTCCGCGGGAAGAAGAAAAGCGAGAGAAGCTGGCACAGCTTTATGCGGCGTCAGGATTCGTGCCGAAGTATGCGGATGCGCAAGCGCCAGCTGCTTCGGGGTCGAAGTCCTCAACGAACGAGGATGCCGTCGACAACTTCGCTCGCGTTACAGAAATCACTCGAAACATTTCGAGACAGTCGAGCATTAAGGCGGTTCTGTTCGCGACGGTAAATGACGTTGGACGTCACTGGAATGTCTCGCGATGCGTCGCCGGATTAAGTTCACCAGGGAAGGCGCCATCAGCAGCGATGGAATATTGCGCGCCGGGTGTTGCGAAATCGGATGTAATGGGACTGGCGCGACTGATTTCCTCTCTTCAGGCGCTGGCTGTGAAAGCCGGCGGTCCCGTGGCGTTTCCGCGCGCCATGGCAGCCCCGGAGTTGGAGTCGCTGCGTCCGATCCTCACGACCCAGAACATTGAATCATTGATGGCCGTTCCCTTGCGCGACGGCCATGAACAGCTGGGCATTGTGATCCTGGAGCAATGCGGCATCGCTCGAAGCTTCAAGCGCGTAGATGAAGTCGTGCTCAGCACCATTGCGGAGCAGATCGTGCTCGCGGTGAATAATGCGCGCCTGCGCAGCCTGGTGAAGAGCCTCGCGCCGACCGATGAAAAATCTGGATTGATGCGTCGATCGTCTTATCTGGACGTGTTGCTCTCCGAGGTGCAACGCAGCCTGGTACAGAAGTCGCCTGTAACACTGGCGTTACTAAGTTTCGGTTCGGCTTCGGCGATGATCAAGGAAGTAGGCGAAGTAAACGTCGACGCAGGCATGCAGGAGATTGGTCACATGGTGACGGCCAACATTCGGCAGAACGACGTTGCGGTCCGCTACGGTCTCACCAGCATTGGGCTCATCCTGTCCGACACCAACGACAAGAGCGCGTTCTTCGTGCTCGACAAGCTGCGAAAGGTGACCGAAGGTGCCAAGATTCCCGGTCGCGGCGAGCCAGTGGTTCTCACTGCCGGGATTGCCGAATTGGTGATGCAGCCTCGATTCGACGCCGTCGACATCGTCACGGAAGCAATCAATCGCGTCGAAAATGCGCTTGAGATTGCACGTCACGAAGGCGGCAACAAAGCGCACGCGCTGGCACCGGTGATTGAGTTGAGCGCGGTGAGCGCGTGAAACTCAATTTGTAAGTTGTAAATGGTGGTTTGTAAGTTAAACCCAATCCTTGCGAGTGGCAGCTTTCGAGGTATGGTAGGCAGCTGTGAACATCGCGGTCAGTTGCTTCGCTTCATCAATTAAGTCCTCGAGTTTGACCTGTGGCACCACACAGCACTCGCCGAGTAGCTCAAGCCAAAACAAAGACTCGTCAACTTCCTCAACCACGACCCCAAGTTTCGCCGTAAATTCAGCTTTGGAACGGGCGCGACATGCGGCACGGTGATTCGCAGCTACGGAAGTAGCGCTACGAAATAACTGTTTCCCGATCAGTTGCGCATCTGAGCGTGTGGGCAAGGCTCGATAGAGTCGTATCGTGCGAATCGCAAAACGCTTGGACCGATCTCTGAAATCCTGCGCGGATGATGACATCGGGCCACTGTAGCGATTAAGGGAGCGGCGTACAGTGACGAGTCTCACTTCAACCAGTTTGTCGATGCTCTTCTTCAACTTACCAATTACAACTTACAACTTACCAATTTGATAGACTGACTAGTTTTCTCATCGAATTCTTCGTTTCTGTTGGTCGAGGTTCATGCCAAATACTACCGATATTGCCATCGTTAGC
>DASTGW010000501.1:0-3566 GCA_035718705.1 Terriglobales bacterium
AAAATCCAATGGCAACTGAGCTTGCGCACTGCTTCTTCGGCTTGGACCTTGGTGCGTCCGTAGACGCTCGGCGGATTGACTGGGTCGGTCTCAACATACGGCTTGAGCTTGGTTCCGTCGAAGACGGCGTCGGTCGAAACCTGGGCGAAGGCAGCGCCGATGGACTTTGCCAACTCGACGAGATTGCGCGTGGCTTCGGCGTTGACCCTGTACGCCTTTTCGGGGTTCAGTTCGCAATCATCGATATCGGGCATGGCAGCGGAATGAACGACGATCTCGGGACGGTGCTGCTCAAGGAGTTCCCGCATGCGGGCGGAGTCGGTGATATCAGCGTCCTG
The DNA here is from genome assembly GCA_035718705.1 of Terriglobales bacterium. GTDB lineage: Bacteria > Acidobacteriota > Terriglobia > Terriglobales > Acidobacteriaceae > DATMXP01. The sequence continues at coordinate 339 of DASTGW010000501.1, forward strand.
ATGCGTGATGCCTACGACAGCGTGCTGCTCCCCGAAAATCTGCACCAATCCTCGTCCAAATAGCCCGGCGGCACCAGTCACCAGCAATTTCATGCGAATCTCCCTGGGGCGTTTTGAGAAACCTTCCCCGACCATTAGAATCTAAAGCTAGGTCCTACTGGTAGTCACGTTAGCCGATAAGAATGGCCGATCCTCTTTATTTAAGCATCTGGTTTCCGAGCTTCTCCACCATCGAGATGCTGCCGCGCGCGGCATCGGTGCTGAAGCTGTTCCCTTTCGCGACGGCGCGCCCGGGCGTGGAATACATCTCCGTGCAACCGGTCGACTGGAGCGAACCTACGGTACTGGAGCGCAAGTTCAGACCGGGACTGGACGCCGATCAGGCGGTCGCGATTGCAGGCGATTTGCTGCACGATGATTATGCCTATGTGTTTGAAGGCCGCTGGGACCTGTGGTCGCGCAGCGAAGAGACCGATCAATGGTCGCTGGCCCCGCAACCGGTGAAGATCATCGTAAACGGCACCAAGTTCGATGACGGCGCCTATCAGCAGAACGGTCACGTCCAATTTGATTTTGGCCTGGATACGCCCTTTCTCTACGAAGACCTGGAGTTGGACGAAGTGGACGAGGCGCGAGTGCGCTTCAACGTTCAGAAGCTGGTGAACTTCACCAACACGGTCGAGAAGAACTGCGGGCTGAGCGGCCGGGTACTGTGGTCGGAGTCGGAAGAGAACCTGGCTCAGAAATTAGTTGCTCGTCTGCAGAAGGTTCAATAGGTTACAAACCGATCTCACCTTGCAAATCGGCTACTTGGAATCTCGAATCGCGTAGTGTGGTGCAAAACTGCACACCTGCCGGGCGGAGCAGACGAATTTCGTTGGCCCTACGAACCTCGCCCTAACACCTCGCATCCTAAGAGAACTGTCGAGAGCTTGTTTGGCTCTTAGGAGGCTCGTTTCCATGAAGAAGATTTTTGTAGTTTCGCTAATGATGATCCTGATGGTGTTCGCAGTGGCATGTTCGCAGCAGAAAGCGAATTCGCCGGACGCCAAGGCTGCCGTAAAGGACTCCCTGAAGGCTGCCGGGTACGACAATATCAACGTTGATCAAGACCGTGACAAAGGTGTCATCACCCTGAAGGGCGATGTTAAGACGGAAGAAGACAAGGCCAAGGCCGCCCAGATCGCGCAGCAGAACGCTGCCGGTATGGTTGTTGCCAACGAAATCGGCGTTCGTCCGGAAGGCGACGCGGGTGATCAGGCCAAGAAGATCGATTCCAACACTGACGATGCAATCGAGAACCACATGAAGGCCGCTATCGCAGCCCACAAGTGGGAAAACCAGCACATCCGCTTCGACGCGAAGAACGGCGTGCTGACGCTGAAGGGCGATGTTGACACCATGGGTCAGCGTGAGCAGGTCCAGAAGGTGGCAAAGGACATCCCGGGCGTAGAGCAGGTTGTGAATGAACTGCAGGTGAAGGGACAGAAGTCGTCGGCGGCCCATCCGGCTCGCTAAGACTTCTTCGATCTCAATTGTTTCGGAGTGGAAGCTGGGCTTCGGCCCAGCTTTCTTTATTGGACGGAGCGCATGAAGCGCGCCCAGCGGAGATGGTTCAGGGGATGATCGAAATAAATCGCTGCCGCTGAACGCGTCTGCCAGCGGTCGGTCGGGACGGCGAAAGACCAAAGCACCATCACCGGCGTGCCGACGACGTTTTTCTCAGAAACAGTTCCCCAGTTTCGGCTATCTTCCGATCGATCGCGATTGTCGCCCAACACGAACAGCTCATGAGGTGGAACAATCAGTGAGATCGTCTTCTCGGTGCAGCCGTGACACAAGTATTGGGCGTAGGATTCCTGCAAGGGAGCGCCGTTTACAAAAATCTGGTCGCCACGACTCTCAACGTGATCTCCGCCGACAGCGATGACTCGCTTCAGGTAGACCAGGTTCTTCTGGCGCGGCGGCACAAATGAGATCACCTCACCCCGCTGCACATGCTTCCAGCGAAAGCTCAATCGGTTTACCAGAAGGTGATCGCCAACCATGACCGTTCGCTCCATGGAGGCGGTGGGAACTACCACCACCTGGAACGTCACGCAAAAGGCGATGGCAGCGAGCACACCAATCCATAGACAAATCTGGCGAAACTTGGATTTGGGGTTCACTGCTGCAAGATTAGGACTTGGCAAAGGGGGAAGGTATCCGTTCTACACCTTACCAACCGCGCGATCGTTCTAGCCCTTTCGGAGGCTAATCACACGGGAGGAAGAATCTGTCCCTTGATGCTTGGCAGTATTTTGGGGCGATTTACAATGCTCTGCTTCTATTCCCGTTCCTTTCGAGGCGTCAGGAGAGTCGATGCGGAAAGCATTGTTTCTGTTCGTTGTTATGGTGGTCTCGTCGATAGGTGCAAGCGCTCAGCAGCAGCCCGCCCCTACCCCAACAGCCAAGCAAAAGAAGGCGGGCAAGCCTGACAAAGCTGCGCCAGAGCCGGCTCCGGCCGAACAGTCGAAAGAGCAAGCGAAGTCAGAAGCCTCGACTACGACGCAGCAAAAGCCGGAAGAACCGGCTCCCCCAGCGAAGCCTGAAGCGGGCGCTGCGACTCCGAACCAGAAGTTCGATATGACGGAAGCGCCGCCGGTTGTGACGCATCATCAGATGTCCATCGGCGGAAGACTGCTTCATTACACGGCCACGGCTGGACGAATGCCGATCAAGACGGAAGAGGGCAAGATCGAAGCCGAGATGTTCTACGTGGCTTACACGCTGGACGGGGAGCAACCGGGATCGCGTCCGCTGACGTTTGCGTTCAATGGCGGTCCGGGCTCGGCCAGCATCTGGTTGCATATGGGCGCACTCGGGCCACGCAAGGTCGTCCTTCAACCGGAAGGGTGGATGCCGCCCGCGCCGTATCATCTCGAGGACAACGCTTCTTCCCCGCTCGATCGCACCGACCTAGTGCTGGTAGACGCGATCGGCACAGGCTTCAGCCGTCCGGCGGATACGCAAACAGGCAAGAAGTTCTGGGGGCTGAAGGGCGACATTGCGGCGTTCGGTGAGTTCATCCGGATATACATCACGCGCAACGAGCGGTGGTCGTCTCCGCTTTTCCTGCTCGGCGAAAGCTACGGAACGACACGCGCGGCCGGACTCTCGGGATATCTCGCTAACAAAGGGATTTCGTTCAATGGCATCGTGCTGCTCTCGACCATCATTCGCTTCCAG
>DASTGW010000502.1:0-12068 GCA_035718705.1 Terriglobales bacterium
TCATCATTTCCCAACTGGGACGGCACCACGCAAGTCCGCGCTTTCGAGTTGAAGGGCGACGAGCTTTCCTGGAAGGTCCCACCACGCCCCGACGGCTCCATCCCCATCACCGTCCTCAAACGCATCCGTTAATCGGGTGGCCCACTCAAGCCTCTTTTGCTTGAGTGGGACTCACGAGGCACTCCTGTCCGCGATTTTCAGTAACAACTCCCGCGTTAGGTCATGTTGAGGAGGACGTCAGTCCGACGAAACATCTATGCACTTGGTTTTGCTTGTGTGGCGCGGACACTCCTGTCCGCGAGGCGGGCGAAGCACGCCTTTCGTTTGTCATTCCGAGCGCAGCGAGGAATCCCTACTCGCACCGATGGCGCTTCCGGCCCCAAGGCGCAGCGGAGGCCGTACGCTTTTCAGCCCACGGTTCGAAGAACCGTGGGCGTGCGTTTAAAAAGAAAGATTTCCCAAGGCGGTGCGTAGCACCGCGTGGCCGGTCCTTTCCTGTCGTCGGAAAGGGCCGGACTACCAGCAACGTTAAACGTTCGGCCTTTCAATGACCAAATTACCCAATTACCAACTTACCCAATCTCTCTCACTCCGACTCCGTGCCGTCCGACCACTTCCTCACCGGCAACAGGAATATCGTCACTCGCTCTGCCTCGTTCTTCGCCCCCAGCAGTGGAGAGTCCGGTGCGTCCACGCCCCATGTGTTCGGATCTACTGCCGGAACAAAAAACATCACGTGCGAATGCCAGTGCCCGTCTCGATCGCTCAGGTATCCGTCCTTCGACATCATGTAGCACATCGCGCCCGCTTCCACCGCGGCCAGTTCCTTGTTGTCGAACGCCGTCTTCAGTTTCTCGGCGATCTGCGCCTTGGTGAGTCCCGCCAGCGCCCACTCCGTCTTCTTCAGCGCGCGCGGCAAGTACGAGCGCGCAGCCGCGGCATTGAAACAGATCGGAGCACGCACCTTGGGATTCCAGAATTGTGGATCATCCAATCCCGCCGCCCACCCCCGCTGCACCGTGCACACAAAGCCGTTCTTCCCCTTCACCGCCGTCTCGAACCCGTGCTCACCCAGGATCAGAATCTCGGCATCGCGCGAAATCGATTCCGGAGCTGCGGTCCGCGCCAGTTTGATTTCAGCCTCCCGCGGCATACGGTACTGATCAATTGCCGACATCGCCGGATACGACGCCCCTGCTGCTTGCGCCTGCGTCAGCAATGGCGTGCCCAGAATCACCGCTAATCCGACCACCGCTGCGCCCCACTTCACCCCTGGCAAACTTCTGTTGCGTCCTTTCATTCTCTCCTCCCGTGAAAGCGAGCCTCGGCTCCCTTCTCCAGTGAATCGAACGAGAAGAGCAAAAATCGACAGGCGGCCTCGAAAGCGGCACTCAAAATTGATAGGCAGGTCAACAATCTACGCAATCGTATTCCGGACGACTAGCCGCAATCATTTGCACATTTTCATCTAGCCCAAATATGTAACTCCTTTCTGCTCAACTACTCGCAGTGGTGACTCACGTGCACCATGCCTGTTAATCCGTTGTGAAAGGTGTACAGGCAAATGTCCTCACGTGGTGTGATTCGGTCGCTTCTCCGCGTCCTTGGTTTGTTTCTGATCTTTGCAGCAGCAGCTTCCGCCGAGACCCTTACGCTATCTCAAACTTTCTCCGGTAACGTCACCAAAACTGGAGCGAACCCCTTGATTCACATCCCTCTCACCTTTAGCCAGTTTGATGGTTCGCTGGGCACGCTGACCGCCGCCTCGTTGGCGGTCGATCTGAGCGGCGGTGCCACACTCGATTCCAGCACTTGCTTCGCCCCGGATAAGTCCTACTGCTTCGCGCAGGGATCATTCAATGCCTCCGCTCCCGGCAATTCTGCGTCCCAAAACTACAACCTGAGCTCCAATAATCCGACTGCAGTGTTCAGCTTCCTGCTGAACAATCCCTCATCACTCGCTCTGACCGGCCTCACCGGAAACGGAACCGTCACCGTCGGCAACTTCGATCTCGGAATCACCCTGGCCCAGGGACTCTTCCCCAATGCCGCAACCGGCAACGTCAACGGGACCGTCACGCTTACTTACACCTACGACCAGAATCCCGGCACCGCACCGGAAGTTCCCGAGCCAGCCAGCATCACGCTGCTGATCAGCGGAGCCGCCGTCGCGCTCCGCCGCCTGCGCAAGGTGGCTGACTAGTCAGGTTTCCCGGGTTCGCCATCGTTTGGTTAACCCGGGCACCACTCACACCAGGGCTTAACTCACAACTCACCACTCACCATTCACCAATCCCCTGCCTTCTTTCCCTTTTCAGCACAGCCCTCACTTTATTTCTCTCCATTTGGCAGGTGATCCCGCACGATTTGCTATTCTGAATTTATAAGGTGGTGAAGACGCGAAAATGCGCCTCACCACCTTTCGTTCTTTGAAAACCGAATTTCGACAGAGTGTTTCACCGAAAACCGACTACCGATAACCGAAAACCGGTTTTACGGAAAACTGGGTACTGGCTACTTAAGTCCTTTGCTTTGTTGGTCTGTGAAATAAGTCCTTTAAAATCATGATCTGGGGGGAGGGGGGTATCGTCAGTCCCGCAAAATCCTTAGAATCAATGACTTCCTTCTAAGTCATTGATTCGCATAGATCGACGGATCAAACCCCGTAACTCGCTGATTCCAATAGATCGACCTAAGGGGGAGGGGGATTCCCCGAATCGACAGTGGTTTCGCGAATTGGGGGATCCCAATTTCGATTTCGCTCGGATGAATGGAGATCGTCTCGACGGCTCGGTGTTTGCTGATGACTGCGACGGCCGCACGTGAATGCAGTCAGTTTTTCAGCGACGCCACCAGCGCAACATACTTCTTCATCGCCTCGTCCTTCGGCGTGCCTTTGATTTCGCTCCACGCGTCAAATTTTGCGCGACGCACAAAATCAAATCCTTCTGGACGCTCGCCGCTGGCGTCGCCTTCCGTCGCCTGCTTGTAATACGCATACAACTTCAACAGCATGTCGTTGTTCGGACGCGTCGGCAGTTCGTTCACTTCCTTCTGGGCTCGAGCAAATTCCTGCGCGATAGACATAAGAATTCCTCGCGTCAAACGCTAGTCTTAGCGAGTGAAGTTGTCTGTGATAGCTGCCTCTCACATTGCGGCAAGGTGTTCCCAATCATCAATCACCAATTACAAATCACCAATCCCGTGTTCCTCCTCGTCCCAGCGCCCCAATCAACTCAACCACTTACGAATGGCGATATTTCCCCGGCAAACCCCAGCTCTCAGTCCTGTCTCTAAGCCTCAATTCACTGCTATTCCTGCCGGTCACGAGCTCCTAACTGTCGGGAGGTCGCAGAATGTTTGGAGGCTTTCCCATGAGAAAGATTTTGGCCGTTTCTCTATTTGTCCTGGCGACGTTCACCTGGACGTTCGCACAAACTTCCGGCAGCTCATCTTCAAGTGCGCAGCAGCCGGCCGCAAGTTCGCAATCACCCGACGCGAGCCAGTCACAAACGCCGTCCGGAAGCGCTGGACAGAGTTCGTCGCAAGCCGGATCGCAAACTCCGGCAGCGAGCGCACCGATCACCGAAGGCTGCCTTGGCGGCAGCAACGGCAACTACACGCTCACCGACAAAGCTGGAACCAGCTACAAGCTGAGCTTCCCGTCGAACGCAAACGTTTCCGTTCTCTCGTCGCACATTGGCGAGTCGGTCGCCGTGATGGGCGACACGCAGGGCTCAGGACAATCCCAGACGATCAACGTCAGCAAGATTGGCCGCGGAACCACCGCTTGCCCGGGATCGTCCAACTCAGCGGCTCCTTCCGGATCTTCGGCCCAGCCGCAAACTCCAAAGCAATAACTGGTCACTGCAATTGTGATGGCCCACTCAACCTTCTCGTTGAGTGGGCTCAGCACCAGAGTTATCAAACAGCCCAAGCACCGCTAAGGCGCTGCCGGGCACTTGCAGACACCCTTCCCCGATCCCAGGTATTGGGCGAACGCACAGGCTTGCCCCAGGAAGCTCTGCTCGTACGAAGACAGACTGCTTCGGTCAAAGCTCGCGTCCGAATATGCTGATGACCCAGCCGACGTCAAACCAACAATCAGCTCATAATGCGAGATCCATGCCCGCAAGTTCGGAGTGGGCGCGGGGCTCTTCGCATTGCACGTGCTCGAAGAGACGATCTTTATCACTCCTTTGTCTGGCGACTGGGACGTGATCGGATTCGCCGTGAGATCGTTCCTCAAGGACAGTGTAAGCAGACCATTGGCACTGATCGGACAGCTGCAGCACTCCAGCAGTTCCTGGTTGTCATCGAACACGTAAATATCGGCACAAATGTTCTCCCCGTTTAAGCCCGGGTTGATGATCCGAACCCACTGATCTGCATTGTTGCGGTTTAAGTTGTGATCGAACGCGGTGATCTGGTAGACGTCCGGACTTACTTGGGACAATGCAGGCACGCACACCAGAATGAATAGCGACAACGGAAGAAGATAACGAATTGTTTTCCTTTTCATCGAAGACCTCGTCAGGAAGACCAACGGAGTTCCCGAGGACCGCTAGGAACATGTGCAGGCGTTCGTGCCAATGACCTTGGCACACGTCGAACCCAGCGTTTGCAGTTCGTGTGTCGAGAGCTCACTCTCCTCGAACGCTGTGTCCGTAAGCGAAGGGGTTCCTGGGCTGAACAAAGGAGATACCTTCGGAGCTGGAATTACCTCCAGGTGCTCAATGGATGCCCGCAGGTTCGGCGTCGGAATGGGCGACGTTGGATCGCAGTTCGACCCCGTGTCGGAGATGATGAGGATTACGCCCTCGTCTGGTCTGCCGATCATCGGGTTCTGTAACAGATTGCTCCGCAGTCCAAGCTGCAATAGATCATTCGCGGTCAGCGGACACGCACAGCATTCCTCCATCTGCTGGTTGGCGTTGAAGACATAAATGTCCGCACAAACCTTACCTTCATTAGCGGTGATTGGATTCCCCTGAACACCCGGATTGACAATGCGGATAGTTTGATCTGTTCTGAAGCGGTTGAAAGCGTTATCGAAAAAGACGAGTTGAAAAACATCGTTGAGGCAAAGTGTCGTCCCAGCGGGACAATACCCGTTCTGAGACCACGTCAGGGGAATAGTAGAAAGAAACAACAGCACGAACAGCGAGAGAACGAGAACTCGCCGCATGCGACCTCCTTGCAGGCGAACCTCACAGCGTTGGCACGAACCCGTGCGAGGTCGGCCATGGTAGTTACTTCCGCCAAACAACTGTTGCCAGAATAAAAAAGAGAGAGGTCGACGTTACTGAGCGTTAATGGCTGACGCAATCCTCTGTTCTGACTAATTGCGCGATTGCTACGCGCTTTACTTACAAAATGTCGCCAAACCATGGTGCCATTTTGGGACACTGGAGATTGTCTCGAGGCAGGTTCCAGTCTGCTGCTGGTTCGGGCGGGAACTACAGTACCGGGTTACTGGCAGTTATTTCGACAGCGCCGGGAGTGACCGGTCAGGACGGATATAAGGAAAGTCACACAACTCCAAACAGACGGTGACCCACTCAAGCATGCGTTGCTTGAGTGGGCCCGCGTCTCCCGTTTCTTAATCAGTCACCAATTCTCTACTTATAATTTCCGCCATCCAGACACCCGGTCAGTCCGCCACGGTTGGCATATCCCGTCCCCGCGTTGTACGCGGCATTGGACCAGTTGCCCTGGATCTTCCACTTCGACTTACCCGAGAACGATAGCAAGTCCGTTCCGAACGACCACGCGCATTTGTCGGCGTTCTCTGCGCCCCCGCTGTCGTACCAGGCATCGAGATGCGGATCAGTCATCGCTTCAGAAAGCTCGTGTCCGGTTACGTTACCCAACGCGGCCATTCCCTGTGAGTGCAGACCCGAGGTATCGCCAGGATCACATCCCGGGTCGCCATCGAGATTGAAGAAGAACGCGAACTGGATCGTATTCCCGTTGCCGCAGGTTCCTGCACTGTGCCACGCGCAGTATCCGGCATGACCGCGCGGAGTATCCACATACACCGCGTAATATCCGTTTGGTTGAGGGTCTGAAATCATCTTGCAGACTTCGCCAAGAATGTCGGAAGTCTTTGGCGCGCGCGGCGGAGCGGCGCTTAGATCCACCAGGTGTCCGCTGTAACCTACAGTCTTTGTAACCTGGCCGTTGCCCGCGGTGTATTCATGGTTGGTCTGGATGTAACTCGAACCGCCGACCGTGCTGTACCACAAGTCGAGTCCGTTGATCTTGTCCTGGATAAACGAGGTATCCGCCCAACCGGCTCCCCACAATATGACCTGCGTCTGAACGCTGGTCATAACATCGCCGCCGTGCCAGATCAGGTTCGGTGAACCAGTTGTTTTTGCGCCATTGTTTGGGCCTTGCCCCTTGGCCCAATGGATCCCGGCCATCGGGGGCTCGGGACGGCCGCCGTGTCCTGCGGCGAGTTCCTGTGCGGAAGCCGTAGACGCCAATACGAGCAGCACTGCACAGATGTGCAGCAAATTGAACGCTGATTTTTTCATGCGACTCCTCAGGGTTTAGCTTGGGGAAGAAATGTATCGGCACCCCACCGATTGGGTGCGTATTATGGTTTCGGTCCTTCCAAGTGTCAATCCACCCAGATTAACGAGTCCGGCCGCATTTTCAGGGCGTTAGGGGCAGTTTATGCCGCACTCGTCCGTTGGTACTCTCGCCAGCGACCCCTGCTTGTTGTACTCTTTCGCGGTTCGGAGGACCTAACCCATGCGTCGTGTGATTATCTTCCTCGTTTTATCGCTCAGCATCAGCACTGCTGTTTTTGCTCAGGCGGCTTCAGACCAGCCGGCCACGCGTGAAGACGTCGAGCGTTATCTCACGGTCATGCATTCCCGCGAAATGGCCACCAAGCTCATCGACAACATGGCTGGTCCGATGCACCAGATGATTCACGAGCAGTACGCCAAGAATGCCGACAAGCTCCCCCCCGATTTCGAAGTGCGAATGAATCGAATGATGGACGACATGTTCAAAGAAATGCCGTGGGACCAGATGATCGACGCCATGATCCCCAGTTACCAGAAACACTTCACCAAGGGCGATCTGGATGCCCTGGTAGCGTTCTACTCCACACCTACCGGTCAGAAGATTTTGCGCGAGCTACCCGCCGTGACTGGCGAAGCGATGCAGGCCATGATACCGATGCTCCAACAACAGATGACGAAGATGAACGATCGCATGCAGCGCGAAGTCGCCGAGATGATCAAGAACTCGGAGAGTCCCAAACCTACAGCTACTCCGTAAACACGCTTTCGTTGGAGTCGGACTGCTACGAATGGTCCCGCTCAGACGAGCCTTCGTAGCAGTTCGTCGGGATGAATTGGTTTTGCCAATAATTCGAATTCGTAACCTTTCAAGCGGGCTTCGTTCAGCAGGTCGGCTGTTGCGGCATGTCCTGAGAGCAGGATCACCCGTGCCGTCGGACAGAATTTCTTAATCATCAACACGGTTTCGACACCATTCAGCTTCGGCATCATCACATCCGACAGGACGTAATCGGGACATTTCTCCCGCGCTGCTTCGATGGCGCTCTCCCCACTGTAAAAAGGCGCTGCATTAAAGTTGAACCGGTTGAGAATCGCACTCAGGCTGTCGGCAACTAGTTTTTCGTCATCCACCACCAGCACCCGAGGACCTTTCTCCTTGCCCACGCGTTGGTCGGCAAATATGTCGACGGAATGTTCGGCGAATCCGGAACCCAAGCCCCGCAAGAGAACAGCTGCGAAGTTCCCAACAAAACCCGTTGAATTCACACCCATGATTTAAGCCACCTGTACTGATGCTGTCTCTTGCAATGGAAGGAAGATAGCCACTGCGGTCCCCGACCGTTCACCGACCCTGCTACGCAAACGTATTCGGCCTCCCGCCTTCTCTATTAATTCTTTTGTGATCCACAGCCCCAAGCCGGTACCGACTTCTTTCTTCGTCGTGTAAAAGGGATCGAACAAACGAGAGCGATGCTCATCCGCGATTCCTTCACCGGTGTCGGCAACTGTCAAACGAACCAGCTTCCTTCCTGCTGCATCACTTATTCTTCGGGCCGACACTTGAATCCGTCCGCCCTGGTCCGACGCTTCAATAGCATTGGCCAGGAGGTTCGAGAGAACCTGCTTCAGTTCGCCCTCCACCGCATACAGCTTGAGGTCAGAACTGATGTTCTTGCGCAGTGTGATGCTCTTATTGATTAGCTTTCGCTGGTACACGGTCACGATATCGTCCACCAGTCTTGTTGCATTCAGCCACGCCGGCCGGGTACTGCCGCGATAAAACCCAAGCGTCTGCCGCGCAATGTGCGCCACCCGCGAGAGCTCCTGATCGGCGTATTCAAGATAATCACCCACTTCGGATGGCAGACCCGGCGTCGTCTTCGCCAGGTACACGTAGTTCGTGACCGACTCCAGTGGATTGTTAATCTCGTGCGCTACGGTTGCCGCCAAACGCCCGGCCGCGGCCAGCTTCTCCGATGTGCGTAGCGCGCGTTCCACCCGCTTGGCCTCGGTGATGTCGCGAGCAATCTTGGCGGCGCCCACGATCTTTCCCTGTTCGTCCCGTACCGGCGAGATCGACAGAGAGACCTCGATTCTCTCGCCGCTCTTTGTAAGTCGCACGGTCTCGAAGTGATCGATCTTCTGTCCGCTGCGAATCATGCTCAAGATTGTGTCTTCATCCTTGTGCATCTCCGGCGGAATGATCATCGTGATCGGCCGTCCAATCATCTCGTCTGCCGTATAGCCGAACATCTTCTCAGCACGATGGTTCCAGCTTGTAACGATACCGTTCAGGTCCTTGCTGACAATGGCATCGTTCGAGGACTCCACAATTGCCGCCAGCCGATTCTTGATCGCGCCCGCTTCCTTCTGTTCATGAATATCGAGACATCCGCCAACGTATCCCTCAAAAGTGCCGTCCGGTGCGAACCGCGGGACCCCGCAATCAAGGATCCAGCGATATTCCCCCGATCGATGTTTCAGCCGGTACTCCATCTCAAACGGCCGGCGCACATCGAAGTTCGTAACGTAAATCTCAAGGCACCTGTCAAAATCTTCCGGATGTACGTTTTCTGCCCAGCCGTTTCCCGCTTCCTGCTCCAGGGTGCGACCGACGAAATCCAGCCACGTCTTGTTGAAGTAGTAGCAAAGCTTGTCCAGGCCCGACATCCAGACCATCACGGGCGAAGCTTCTGTGATCACACGGAAACGCTGTTCGCTATGTCGGAGTGCATCCTCAGCCTGCTTACGCTCGATGAGATCGGCTCCGAACCTCGCCAACACATCCAGGGCACGCAATTCCCGTTCGTTAGGACGTCCCGGAACTCGGTAATGGGTCGAGAACATCCCCAACAATTTTCCCGAGTGGCTGATTAACGGCGTTGACTGAACGGCTCTCGCATTCGCTGTCAACATCGCCTGACGAGCGGCGTCGTCATAAATCGGGCTTGACTCCACGTCCTCGACAATGACTCGCTCACCGCGACGAAGCGCCTCACCACATGCGGAGTAAGAATCTCTAAATTCTCTGAAGTGCTCCAGGAATAGGTGGTCAAAGCCGCGATGAGCGGCGATCTTAAGTACGTTTCCTTCAAGAAGTTGAATGTTTCCCATCTCCGCGTGAGACACATCGATGGCAGCACTCAGTACTTCATCGAGCAACTGGTGGAAATCTGAGATTTGGACCAGACGGGTGCTGAGCTGCTGGATACGCTGCATGGTCGCGAGCTCATCCTGCAGCTGGCGATTGAGCTCCTGGAGCTGTGCCTGCGACGAGATTCCTGCTGCATCCATCAAAGTTCCTTTGCGAGGCAAAACCCGCCACCGCGGCATATTTTATCGTGATGACAACAGATTGGTCTCTTTTGTCGCGAAGGTACACGAACTTAAATGAGAAGTCACGAATACGGCTGAGAGTTGCACGTGCCAAGTGAACCTCGGGAGTCGTTAGCCGGCAATTTCCCCTGGGAGCTGTGCATCCTGAGTCAGTCGTACCTTTCCAGTAGACGAAGAAAAAGCGAAAGTGTATGCTCTCTTTCGTGGATGAGGGTCGCAAACGCGTCTTGGTCATCGCTGCTTCCATCCTGGTCGCGCGCCATATGAAAGACATGTCGGAAGGGCGCACGCCGCGAACGGAAGCCCTGATTGCCAACGCCGTCCGTCTGGCGGCCCGCGTCATGCAAAAGGTCGATTCCCTCGCCGAATCCTATGCAGCATCAGTACGGAGACAGCCATGAACGTTGAGGTCGAACAGAACTATTGCTGTGAATGCGGAACCCTGGAGACTTCCCTGCAGACCACCGCCACCGAGCTTCGCCAAGTGGAAGATTCTTTCTTTGGGACCGCCGACTATTTCCGCCAAACAGCGCGCCTGCTCCTGAAGCGCAACCGCATTCTCGAGCAACTGGCTCAACATCAGCGTCTGCAGCATTTACGGGCAAGTTAAAAAGAGCAAAAGCCGAGCGCACTCCGCTCGGGTAAGCTCAAGTCATGCCGGAGAGCCATATGCAGATCCAGATTAAAAAGCTCCACGAGTACGAGGAGTTGCTCAAAGCCGCCGCCGAGGAAAGCCGTAAACAGCGCTGGCTCGTCCCGGAAGAGGCCTTTCTCGAAGCGCGCCGCGTGCTCATCGCCGCGACCGAGAAGGTCGAGCGCGAAGCCGCTCGTGTGGAGTTGCAGAAGGACCTCGGATTCCAGACGTAGCTCGCTCGTCAAGCAAAACAAAAGCGGCCTCGAGTTGAGGCCGCTTCATTTATTTCCAGGGCATTATTTCGGGTTGTTGGGCCGGCCCTCAGATCTCGCCGGTGGACTTGGGCGCGGCATCTCCATCCGCGGAGATTCCATTCTCGTCGACGGCGCGGGAGTAGGCCGCGGAGCTTCCATATGCGGAGTGGGCGCCGGACGCGACATCTCCACATGCGATGGCCGCGAAGGCTGCACGCTTACGGGCGGACTCGGCGGAGGCGTCATCGTCTTCGCCGGCTGCACAGGTACCGATTGGACAGGCGCAGGCTGAGTCTGTTGCTGCACCTGCTGAGTCTGCACCTGCACATTGCGATTTCCGCGCATCGTCTGCTGATCAATCCGTTCCTGTCGACTCCCTCCCGTTCCGCGATCGATCTCCATATGCCGATCCGGACGACTGGTCGGCGGAGTTACAGTTGTCGCCGGCGTAGTTTGAGTCGGTGTTGGATTAGTTCCATTCACTGGCGGAACGACCACTGTGTTTACCGAATGTGGATCGCGCCGTCCTGCGGGTCCATTCGCAAATCCAGTTGAAGGCGCTGGATGTCCGCCATGCAGGTTTTCGATATCGATGGTACGCGGCGACCGGCGAGGCGGCTGTCCCACCACGACCGTCGTGGTTCCTCCATCGGGTCGCGTTGGCGGCACCGGATGATGCCACGTTGGCGGCGGATTGTTCACCACGACACCGGTGTTCCAGCGGTTCCAGTTTCCCGGGCGCCAGCACCATCCATACGAAGGAACATACTGCCAGTTGCCGTACCGGTAAGGTGTCCATCCCCACGGATAGCTGGAAATCCAAACGTATCCCGCTCCCGGATAATATGACCAGTATCCGTCGCTGTAAGGATCCCATCCGGGACCAAATGAAGTCGGACGCCACATCAAACCGTAGCCCGGCACGTCAAAGAAATTCCCGTAGCGATCCAGGTCGCTGAACCCATAGGAATACGGAGAATTGGAACGGTTCTGCGCCGACGCGTATTGCTGCAAATACTGATCGCGCTCGTGATCCCATTCGTCAGCGGAGTACGGTTCAATGTTCTTCGCCAGCTCGTAGCGCGCGCCATCGTTCAGATCGAGAGTGAAGGTTTCGTTCTTCTTCACTCTTGCGCTTTCGCCTTGGCCCTGGATATTGACCTCACCCTTGAACACCGCCAACTGCGCGGTGGAACGATCAAGGTTCAGTCGCAAGTGAACATCCTTGGTGAGATTCACCGACTGGTTCGCGAAGGAGAGCTGAAATTCGTCATCACCTTTGTGCTTGTAATTGACGTACAC
>DASTGW010000503.1:0-3961 GCA_035718705.1 Terriglobales bacterium
TGATGTCGAACAGCATATCCAGCGCGGGGCGCGCCAGTTTGGCTTCGGTGTAACGCATCGCAGCAGGCGGGTCGCCATCGACCGAGCCGAAGTTGCCCTGGCCATCGACGAGCGGATAGCGCAGAGAGAAATCCTGCGCCAGACGCACGAGGGCGTCGTAGACGGCGCTGTCACCGTGCGGATGATATTTCTTCAAACACTCGCCGACGACACCGGCGCACTTCATGTACTTCTTGTTGTGCAGCACGCCCATGTCGTGCATCGCGTAAAGGATGCGCCGATGCACCGGCTTGAGTCCGTCGCGAATGTCAGGCAGCGCGCGGCCGATGATGACCGACATCGAATAATCGAGATACGACCGCCGCATCTCCTCTTCGATATTGATCGGCTGAATGTTCGCCGCGCCGGGACCAAGAATGCCGCCACCGTCGCCGCCCAGGGGAATTTGATTATTCGGATTCTGTTCGTCTGCCATAAGAAGTCGTCAGTACTCAGTCGTCAGTTTTCAGTTGCAAACACCTGTGCCGTGAACTGAAAAGTTCGACTCGCGCATCACCCAGATCGCCAACTCCAAGTCCATTGCCCAGTGGAAAAATCACACAGCAGGAACGAGCGCGGTTCGTTGTTCACGAGCCGCTTAAAATGGACGTAAATACTTGCATTTACAGGATGTTAGTCGCTGGAAGAGCCAGTAAGGATTATACCACGCCAGAGCCGGATCTAAGCAGGTTTATGCCGACTTACCACCGCATATAAAAAAGGCGCTCTGACCTGATCAGAGCGCCTCGTGAAACCCGGACGCGCCACAACTGCCGGGTTATTTATTACTAACTCCGAGCCCGTTCGCGATCGTGAAGATCGTGTCCGGAGTAGCTTGCCGCTGCGAGGCCGGCAAGGTCGGATCCAACGCGCTTTGTGAGGGGAACCGACCATCGGACCACGTCATCACGAACTGGTTAAAGCCGAGCAGCTCACTCGAGTTGTAGTCGCCGAAGTTAGGTGCGGCGTCTCGTCTCACGAACCAGCTCGTTGCCACATCGCTTTGCAACTGATCGTGTCCGAAGGTGAGCCCCTGATCGTGCGACACGTTTGCCCAAGCGTTCGTCAGCAGGTTGAATGGATCGTACCGGCGATCCAGCCAACCAACATAGACGAAGCCGTTCTTATTGACCTGCACCGACGGGAACACGTGACTCGTGGTGCCGGGATCGTCGTTCACCTTTATCGAGGTCCAAGTGAGGCCGCCGTCCGTTGAACGCGCCAGCTTGATGTCTGCTTCGCTCAGGAAGGTTCGTGCTGGCAGCGGCGTCTTCCCGTTGAAGTACGTGATGTACACGTACCCATTGCTCGGATCCGTTGTGATGAAAGGCGCATTCAGGATGGAGTTGCGCCCGCGGTTGTATCCCGGCGGCTCACCCTGCGGGTTTACCGTATCCACCGTCCCAACGGAGCTCCAGGTTGTGCCGTCCGAGTCGGAATACGCGCGTTCGATGCGGTTTGAAATTTCCGCGAACGGAGCCACCAGTTGGAAGGTGCGCGAGTGCCAGGTCACGATCAGCCGCCCGTTCGGAAGCTGCGTGATATTGGTCGCCTGGTTGAAGGTGTCATTCAGGTTGGGGACAATTACAAATGGCCCCTCCCATGTGGCCCCTTGATCTTTTGACCTCACCATCTCGAGCGGCGTGGACCCGTCGAAGCCGAAGCGTGTGTATGTGAGATAGAGCTCGCCAGTCTGTTGTGAAACATAGAGCCACTCTTTATCCAATCCATCGCACTGATCGGGAATAATGGGGGCCGTCGCGCAAAGATTAGCCGTCTGTATCGCCTGCACCGGTGGATCCCACGTGATGCGTTCCTGGCTTGCTTTCGGAGGGTCGGGAACTCCCCACAGCTCAGGGTGATTCAAGCAACGCGTACTAGAGACGCTCTCCGTGGAAACCGCAGGCGCGTTCGTGAAGTGTCCGCGGTTTACCGCCATCGTTTGCACGCCTTGCGAGTTCACATAGATCGACGAATAGTAGAACGTCTGCGATGCGTTGTGTACCACCAGCACCGGATCGCCAAAGTAGTGGTCTGTTGCGCCGAGAGGGGGCAACCCGCCGGCGTCGATAAACGTATTCCCACCGTCGGTGGAGTACGCATACCCGCTCAGGCCTTGCCGATTGTCATAAAAGCCCCACGAGTCGTTGTAACCGACCACGATCTTCTTGCCCATCGATCCTTGCGTGTTCAAGACAGCGAGTTCTGTTTCCGATTGCACAGTTCGCTGCAGATTCGTCGGCGGCGGAGCAAACGGCGGCGGATCCAGGCAGGGATCGTTCACGAAAGTGTTCCCACCGCGGCCGTTGTCATGAACACCGGCTGTGGGGTTGTTGTTGCCCGGAGCTGCATCGTCAGGCCCATCTTTCGGACCGAACTTCGCGGCATAGCCGCCTGACGACAGCAGGTCGGCCTGACACTGGCCTTTAACGAGGACGTTACCTTCACATCCTTCATCTCCTTTGTCCTGTGCAGCCATCCGTTGCGGCATAAACAGGACCATCGCGAGACTCAGCGCAAGCAATGCAGTCGCAGCGTCCCATCTTGTAAAGCGTATCGACTTTTTCATCTTTCTCCTCTGGGAGTCACCTACTGGGGAAGTTGAGAGTGATCGGTTAAGAAACGGGAAAGCGGGACGTTCTGAAACCGCAGAGGTATAAATCCACCGAGGACAGGTGTCAATCGCAGGAGACGAACTCAGTCTCGCTCGCAAAAGTATTAAGTAAACCAACTATCTAGTGTTCTCGTTGCACTGGCCTGCTAGCGCCACGCTCAAGGGTGTTCCGCGCAATTAACATTCGACTGGGACTAGGGTTATTTTTTCCGCGCTCACGCGCCCCCGAGCGTCGCTTTGTCGCCTTATTGGCCATCGCGCCGACGAATGCAGGAGGCTCACACCGTTCCGCAACATGTAAGGCTGCCAATTCGCAAGCGATGGAGCTTGCGTCCAAGCGGCACACTCGCTCCAGCTCAAGATCGAGCAGCATTAACATGCGTGTTATGTCATTGATCCCCGCAACATGCGCTCCGTCCCATATCGCGACCTTTTGCGTAATTATTACGAATTAGGTCGATTTTTCTGGCTCTCGCGTCTTCTTACTGCGAATAGTAGTGATACTCTTATCGTCAGCGTTAACACCTCGCACGCCAGTGCGGGCGGCCCTTTAGCCCCCCAGCATTGTGATCTTCGGAGGATCATTCGTGTCCAAACTGTTCCCTAAAACTTGGGCAGCCACCGTGCTGCTCGCGCTCGGCGTCACTGCCGCTGCACAAACCGCCAACCTTCAAGTCCCCGGCTACAAGAACCCCATCAAACGCTCTGACGTTAACAATCGGGAAGAAGACGAAAGCGCGACTGCCCGTCGCGAGGCCTTAAAGCAGCGCTTCGGAGGTGAACTAACTCCAGAGTTCGCCGATACCCTCACCCGCGAAATCGAACGCCAGCGCCAGCTCTACCCCAACCAGGTAGTCAACCAGGCCGGCACTACGGGTACCTGGAAAAACATCGGTCCCACCAACGCCACTCGTTTTCAGAACGGTGTCACCCAGGCTTCCGCCGACAGCGGACGTCTACGCAACATCCTCCAGGATCCGAATGACCCCAACACTGTTTACGTTCTCGTCGGAGTAGGCGGCCTCTGGAAGACCACCAACTTCTTCGCCCAGAAACCCAACTGGACCGCACTCACCGACGGTATCGGCACCGCCGGCGGCGGCGTAGCTTTCGGCAGCGCCTCCAATGTGCTCTATTACGGCACCGGTGATCCGGTTGATTGGGGTGTAGGTGGCGCCATGTTCCATTCCACCGACGCCGGACAAACATGGAGTGCAGCCATCAAGTTGGCGGGTGTCACCGACATCGGCAGTATCGCGGTTGAGCCCCATGCCGGTTCTACGGGCGGGGATGTCGTTCTTGTCGGCA
>DASTGW010000504.1:0-7361 GCA_035718705.1 Terriglobales bacterium
TGGCATATTCACCCGCAGTTCACACTGAATCTCGGCCTCCGCTACGAAATCGATACTGACGTGAAGAATGTCGGGCGCACTGATCAGCTGAACCCACTGATCCTTCCCTTTCTGAAAGGCACGCGCCACCCCGACACCAACAACTTCGGTCCGCGCATCGGCTTCAACTGGGCGAACCGCGCAGGATCACTGAGCCTGCATGGAGGATATGGCATTTACTACGATCGCATTACGCTTGAGATCTCGTCGCTGGAGCGCGGACTCGACGGTCGCGCCCTGCCGATCGAAGTCCATGCCGGTAACGTAATCACCGATCCCAGCGGCGTACCCCTCTTTATCGACAACACTGGCCACTTCACGCCCGGCGCTCCAACGCTCGCCAATCCGTTTAGCGGTTTTATCTTCCCCGGCGCGGGAGCTGGTGGCATCAACATTATCGACAATCGCATGCAAAATCCGATGGTGCAGCAGTTCAACGCCGGAGTTCAGTGGGAATTCGCCCACAACTGGACTCTCCGCGCTGATGGCCTGCACACTCTCGGCACGCACTTCATCATCGGCCGCCCGATTGGCACCGTCTTCAATCCAGTCGTCGGTGGACCCGACGTCGTGAAGAACCTGGAATCCAGCGTCAATACCCACTACGACGCTCTATTGCTCTCGGTTGACAAGCGCATGGGGCGCTTGCAGTTCCACAGCGCCTACACTCTTTCGAAATCATTGAATTACGCCAATGACGACCAGATCCCGTTCGCGAATGGTCCTATCGATCCGAACAACCTGCATCGCGAATACGGCCCCACGCCCAACGACCAGCGCCATCGCCTCGTGCTCTCTGGAACCGCTATGCTCCCGTTAGGACTTGAGTTCTCGCCCATCTGGACCATCGCGTCCGGCGTGCCCATGGACATCCTTCTCCCCGATGCGAGTTCGCGTATTCCGCAACTCG
Source organism: Terriglobales bacterium (assembly GCA_035718705.1). Classification (GTDB taxonomy): domain Bacteria; phylum Acidobacteriota; class Terriglobia; order Terriglobales; family Acidobacteriaceae; genus DATMXP01. The sequence continues at coordinate 950 of DASTGW010000504.1, forward strand.
GGCGCAACGCCGGAGCGCGCCAGTTCCACAACGCCGCGGAACTGAACACCTTCATCACTCAATTGAATGCAGCCGGTGGTGTGAATGGAACGCCTCTGCCGCTTGTGAGCAACAACGCTCGCTTCAGTGACAGCTTCAACTCCTTCGATATGCGGCTGTCGAAAACATTCAAACTGACCGAGCGCGCCAGCCTGCAGGCGATCGGAGAAGTCTTCAACTTGTTCAACGTGACGAACATCCTTGGCGTATCGAACACCAACTACTCCGGCTTCTCGAATGCCCTCGTTCGGGACAGCAACGATCCGACCAACCCCGGATTCCTGCGCTCGTCTTCATTCGGACAGCCTGTGAGCACCGCGGGCGGCGTATTCGGATCAGGCGGTGCGCGCGCCTTCCAACTAGGAGCACGCTTCCAGTTCTAGCAACGCGCAAACAAAAGCGCGGACGTCTTGTCCGCGCTCTTTTTCGATTCTTGAGATCTATTTGCTGACTGCCAGCCCGGAGACTTTGCGGAACCACGGCCGGTCACGCCGTTTCTGGAAACCTGGCATCGTGCGCTTCTTTGCCTGGATGCGCTGCGTCCACTCTTGTGCTTCCTGCTTCCGCCCCTGCGCGACGAGGAACGCAACGTAGTAGTACTGGATCTCCGTAGCCGTCGACGCATTCGTCACGCGATCAAACATCGTCTGCGCCTTCTCGGTTTGACCAGTTTGCGCGTAGGAATGTGCGAGCAATCCCGCCGCGCGATAGAAGTCGTACTTGAAATCCTTGGAAACCGTCAGTTCAAGATCGGGCACGGCATCGGCGAAATCGTTCAGAGCGACTTCCGCCAGGCCGCGACGATAAAAGGTATCGATTGAATCCGCTCGTGATGCGATGGCGCGGTCAAAGCATTGCTTTGCCTTGTCCGGCTTTCCGTCTTCGAGATAAAGTGCGCCCAGTTCTTCCAGATTCGCCGGGGCCGGATTGTCCTCGATCATCGCCTGCAATTGCTTGATGCGGCTTCGTCTTGGAAACATCCGGAACGTGCCGCGCAATAGTCCAGCATCAGGGACAACTTCCACCACGATGTATACGAGCGCGCCAATCCCGCCGCCGAAGATGATGATCCATAGCCAATACGTATCCGGCCGGCGGCGAATGAAATGGAATATCGCAATCGCCTGCAGGATGATGCCGTACGGATAGAAGATGGACGTTAGACCCATGGATTCGCAGCGAATTGTACCCGAACCTTGGCGGTTTTAATCCGCACAGAGGTAACTGTTCCGTTCTTGTTCTGTCGTAACCAGGCCTTGGGGCGAAACGCCGCCGTTATATTCCGCCATCCGGTTTTTCCATTTCAGGAAATCGGTAATCGTCTGAGGCTCAATGCGAACCTCTACCCGGCGCAAACTCGCCAGCAGCAGGTTCATTTCGTTCATCAGCCCTTCCGCCGACCGTTGGCTGTTCCGGCACGGCTTCACCAGCATGTTCACGCGACGATCGTGATACTCGAGCAGGCCCCAACCCTTTGGCAGATCGTCTGGCCTGATCACTCCACGCGGAGACAGATACAGCCGCTCGCACCCGAGAGCCATCTCGGGCTTTGTTCGCCAGGGCTTGTTGCGGTCGGCCAGGAAATCGGCTCGCGAAATCTTGCACTCCACCACCACCGACCGGCACTTCCCTTTCCAGCCGATCGCGTCCGGCATCTCGCCACTCGAGCATTGTTGCTCGCTCAGCACAATGCCGCACCGATAACGGCGCAGCCACGCTTCTGCCACCTTCACTAATTGGGCGTGAGTCATACCTGAGTTGTAGTCTGAAGGAATTTCGGAAGGAAGTCTCTACTTGGTTTCACTGCTGGGGTCCCGGAAAGGACAATGCCGGCATCCCTGCGAGCAACATTCGCCCCGGCGCTTCAGATAATCGGCTGTGAAAACCCACTTGCCGTTCTCGATCACGTAGTAATCGAGTCCCTCGATCAGGCGCGTCTGCAGCTCGGGCATGGAAGCCACTTTAGCACGGGAAAACCAACGCCATACCGATTGACGCACCTTCGTTACGTATGTAGATTTTGCTTATACGTGGGTTGAGTACCACAACCTGTCCAGATGCACGCACGAAGGTAACCGGTCCCCAGGAGTTTAGGATGAGCGGGCCCCGCCTAAGTCGGCTGTTGCGTACCTGCAACGCCATTCTGCACGTCGCCAGCTGGATTGTGCCCCGCAGCCGCCGTTCTGATTGGCTTACGGAACGAAAGACCAAGGTCTTCCATTGGTGCCATTTCCTCGCCGAGTCAGGACGCCTGTCGTCTGCCACGGCACAGGAAGTCCGAGCCTACTGCTGGCACTCATGTAAGGACGCCCTGTGGACCCGCTTCAATCGCGACACCGTTCTGCGCCTCATCAACGAAGTCCCTCGCACGCCCGAGTTCCTGGTCTCCGGTCTGTTTGCGGTTTTGCTCCTACTGTTGGTGGGAGGCTCATTCACTGGCCTGAGAACCAGGCTCTCCACGGGTTCGTCTGTCGACTCGGCACGCACTCTCCAGGTTTCGCTCGACCGTTACGCCGTCTGGATGGAACCCGAACTCCTGCGCGACGAGGCACAACAATGGTCGTCCCAGGAGCCTTCTATCGAACGCGTGGGAGTCTATGCCGTCCGTCCAAGTTTGATACACGGCGATCGAGGTTCGGAATACATCAGCGCCGCGCGAGTCACTCCGGAAACATTTCGACTACTGAATGCGCGTCCGGTCGTAGGGCGTCTCTTTCAGGAAACCGACGCTTCCACCTGCAAAAATTGCGTCGTCTTGAACTCCGCGGTGTGGCAGTCCCAGTTCCACGGTGATAAGAACGTCATCGGTAGGTTGTTTGAGCTCAACAAGACGGTCGTTCGCGTCATCGGCGTGACGGCGGTGAATTTCCCCGGTTACGAAATCGGTTTGTACACGCTGTTCGGGCCCGATCAGCCCCGGCTCCCGACATTCGAATGGCCGGGAGCGCTCATCCAACTTTCTCATAGCACGAAGGTGTCTGCGGTACAGCCGCATCTACAGCGCATCGTCGATCACTCTCTGAAGCTCTCTGCCGGGACGCGCGCCAGCGTGATGTCTCTGAGACAAATCCGCAACCAGGCCTTCTGGATCTGGGCCGGCATGTTCGGCCTTGCGCTCGCGATCGTGTGCGCCCTCAACTGGCGGTTGATCGCTCAAGTGGTGGCGAGCGGTCCGCGAAGAGACTCGCGTGCGGTGCTGAACTGGTACGGATTTCTCGCCGCAAAAACCGGACTCCTCTTGCTGATCGTACTTGTTGCGTCTTTCGAAGTCGTTCAGATTTTTATCCACCGCTTCAGCACCGTCAGCACTCATCCCTTTGCCGCCACGGCAGCGAATTGGCTCTTCCTGCTCGGCACTAGCCTGGTTGTCACCTGGTCGATTCGCGACCAGCTCACTCGATGCCGCACCTGCTTGCGACGCTTCGGGATGGAAGTCTATTTATGGGGTGCCGGACGTACGTTCCTGGAAATCACCGGCGCCGAACTGGTCTGCGACCAGGGGCACGGCACCCTGCACGTTCCGGAAATGCAGTCGGGAAATGTGGATAGCGAACGGTGGGCCTACATGGATGATTCCTGGAGAATCTTAGGCCCACGTCCACCTGAGGAGTAAGAGCTTCTAAATCTCTACCGCTATCGCATCGTGCGAAGTGTAATGCTGGGGCACGGCCTCCGGGTGATCGATCCCATACTTGTAGCCGGCATCGAACGCCTTCGCATTCAGGTCTTTGAAAGCCGGCGGTACCGATTCCAGCACCGCACTGCGCAGCGATTCCGGCTTCAGCGTGCCGCTCACCGCCGCGAAGAACCCGACCATCACCACGTTCAGCACCATTCTCTTGCCCAGATCTTCCGCGATGCGTGTCGCCGGGCAGCTGTAAATCCGCGTGCCCTCCGGCAAATTGCTGATCCGCACCAAATCATGCTCGATGATTAGCGTGCCGTTCGGCTTCACTTCCGGCGAGAACTTCGTGTACGCCTCTTGCGACATCACCACCAGGATGTCTGGACTGGTCACATAGGGATATAGCACTGGCTGATCAGAGGTAATCACCTGCGCGCTGCAAGCTCCACCGCGCGCTTCCGGACCGAAGCTCTGCGTCATGGTGGCAAAGCCGCCCTCGTAAATCGACGCCGCTTTGCCGATCACCATCGCGGCCAGGATCACGCCTTGTCCGCCAAAGCCCGCTACCCTGATTTCCGTTAGCTGCATTACGACTCTCCCATTCCGCAGCCGCCGTCGCTGCATCCGCCTTGTTCGTAATCGACCAGGTTGGCCGCCACTTCGTCCACGTAGCGATCCCCCAGCGCGTGCTGCATCTGCTCGCGCATCATGTCGCGGAAGTCGCCACGCTGGCGGTCCACAAATTTGCCCACAATGATCTCGCCGGACTTGCTCAGGCCCAACTCGCTTGTGGGCGCGCCATTCTTGATCTTGCTCTTCTCTTTGTAGAACTTCATGGTGTCGAGGCCGTCGCCCATGCGATTACGGCGCTGGTACAGCGTCGGACACGGCGAGAGAATCTCGATGAAGCTGAAGCCCGGCTTCGAGAAGACTTCCTGGATGGACCGCGTGAGTTGCCGCACGTGGTAAGTCGTCCACCGCGCGACATACACCGCCCCAGCCGCTTCCATCAGGTGCGGAAGGTTAAACGTCGGATCAAACGTTCCGTACGGATTCGTGGAAGTGATCACGTCTGCCGGCGTTGTTGGCGCGGTTTGTCCGCCGGTCATTGCGTAGATCAGATTGTTCACGCAGATAATCTTCAGATCCACATTGCGCCGAGCAGCATGGATCAGATGATTGCCACCGATTGCCGAGAGATCGCCATCACCCGAGTACACCACAACATTCAACTTCGGGTTCGCCAATTTCAGACCGGTCGCAAACGGAATTGCTCGTCCATGCGTCGTGTGGAAAGAGTCGAGCTTCACGTACCCCGCCACACGCCCCGAGCAGCCGATGCCGCTCACGATCGACACATTGTTCAAGTCGACCTTTGAATCGATCAACGCGCGCGTAAAGCAATTAACCGTCGTCCCAATCCCGCATCCCGGACACCAGATATGCGGCATGCGATCGCTGCGCAGGAATTGTTCTACCGGATTCGCCACTGCTGGCGGTGCGATGGTTGTCATTTTGCCCCCTCCACAATGGCGTTCACAATCTGTTCCGGACGATGCACGCTGCCACCGGCATGTCCGACGAGGATGGTCTTCGCCTTCCCTGCCGCGCAACGTTCCACTTCGTACTTGATCTGCCCCAGGTTCAACTCGACGACGACGAACGCCTTCACGCGTTTCGCCAATTCGGCGATCTTCTTCTCCGGGAATGGCCACACGGTGATCAGCCTTAGCTTCCCAACCTTTAATCCTTGTGCCCGCGCCGTGTCGATCGCCCTCTGTGCCACTCTCGAAGTGATCCCATACGAGACCACCACCACATCGGCGTCATCCAGGTTCTCTTCTTCCCACATCGAGATGTCGTCGATGTTGTCGGTCAGCTTCGAAAGCAGCCGCTTCACCAGCTTGTCCTGCATCGGCGGCGTCATCGCCGGATACCCACGCTCATCGTGTGTCAGGCCCGTCACGTGGAAGTGATAACCTTCGCCCGCGTGTGCCATCTCCGGCACGCCAATTTCATCTGGCTCGTATGGCTTGTAGTCCGCCGGAGATTTCGTCGTGTGCTTGCGCGGTTCCACCTCAATCTTTTCGGCGTCAGGAATAACTACCTTCTCCGTCATGTGCCCGACCACTTCGTCCATCATGAACATTACCGGCACGCGATACTTCTCCGACAAGTTGAACGCCCGGATCGTCAGATCGAAGCATTCCTGCGGCGAGTTCGGCGAAAGCGCGATGATTCCGTAATCTCCGTGCGATCCCCAGCGCGCCTGCATCATGTCCGCCTGGGCCGGAAGAGTCGGCAGCCCTGTCGAAGGCCCTCCGCGCTGCACGTTCACGAACACGCAAGGCGTCTCCGTCATCGCCGCATACCCGATGTGCTCCATCATTAGCGAGAAGCCGGGGCCAGACGTCACTGTAAACGCCTTGGCTCCGCCCCACACTGCGCCTTGCAGGCAAATCGAGGCGGCCAGTTCGTCTTCCATCTGGATGAACGTCCCGCCCACCGTCGGAATTCTCGACGCAAATCGCTCGACGACTTCCGTAGATGGCGTAATCGGATAGCCCGACGAAAACCGCGCCCCTGCTGCGAGGGCTCCCTCACAGCAGGCGTGGTCGCCGTCCAGAAAATGGGTGCCGGTGAGAACGCCTTTTGGATCCGCTGTCATGCTGTCCCCTTCTTTTCACGCCAGCCGTGGATGGCGAAGTCGGGGCAGAACATGCCGCACAGGTCGCAGCCGGAACACTT
>DASTGW010000505.1:0-3171 GCA_035718705.1 Terriglobales bacterium
CCCTTTGAGTGAGCGAGTTCGACGACGCGACGGGTGACGTCCACATTTTGCTCGAAGGTCGATGGAGTCTTACCGTCTTCGAGTAATGACCCGTCCATCATGACCGAGGTGAAGCCGAGTTCGATGGCGGACTTGCATGTCTCGAAGCTGTTGCCGTGATCGAGGTGCAGCACAGTCGGAATTTCCGGATAGAGTTCGGTGGCGGCGAGCATCAGGTGATAGAGGAACTTGTCCTGCGAGTAGCTGCGCGCACCGCGGCTGGCCTGCACGATCACGGGCGACTTCGTCTCACAGGCGGCTTCCATGATCGCTTGAATCTGTTCCATGTTGTTGACGTTGAATGCACCGACGCCATAGCCGCCTTTGGCGGCCTCGTCGAGTAGCTGGCGCATGGAAACTAACGGCATATCTGTGTCCTCCGATGAGTGCGGATATAATCATCGATCATAGGGAAGACGTTGGGCAATGGGCTGTGACGTGGGACACAGAGCCTGACGAAGCTTCCCCGAGGCTGTCATGGTGAGGGAGTTGCAGAGATGCTTCGTAGGGCTTACGCCCTCCTCAGCATGACCTACGTTTTGCAGTGTGATAGTGGGGCACAATCGAAATCATAGATATTTGGAGGATGGAATGAAGCTTACGCCTGGAAAGTTGGAAGGGTTGAAGGCGGTTTCGGATAAGCGCGGGGTGATCGCCGCCGCGGCCATGGATCAGCGCGGATCGTTGAAAAAGTCGCTGGAGAAGGAAAAGGGCAGCAAGATCACCGATCATGACATGGAAGAATTCAAGTCGCTCGTCACGGAGATTCTGACGAAGCACGCGAGCGCGATCCTGCTGGATCCCGAATGGGGACTGCCGGCCTCGAAGCGTCGTTCGAATAATGCCGGGCTCTTGCTCGCTTATGAGAAGACCGGATATGACGCGAACACGCCGGGACGCTTGCCCGATTTGCTCGACCTCTGGTCAGTAAGGCGGTTGAAGGAAGTGGGCGCCGACTGCATCAAGATCTTGCTTTACTACACGATGACGGATCCGAAGAACGTGAACGACCTTAAGCAAGCATGGGTAGAACGCATCGGCGACGAGTGTCGGGCGAACGACATTCCGTTCTTCCTCGAGTGCATTGGTTATGAGGAAGGTCTCGACGAGAAAGGTCCGGAGTTCGCCAAGAAGAAGCCGCAGATTGTGATCGACTATATGCGCGAGTTTTCGAAAGACAAGTACGGCGTCGACGTGTTGAAGGTGGAAGTGCCGGTCAACATGAAGTTCGTGGAAGGCTCTGGCGTGTACGGCGGGACGACCGCTTACTCGCGCAAAGAAGCCGCGAATTATTTCAAGGAAGCGGCGCAGGCGACGACCAAGCCCTTCATCTATCTTTCCGCGGGCGTGAGCAACAACGAGTTTACCGAGACGCTGCGGTTCGTCAGTGAGACGGGCGTGAAGTTCAACGGCGTGCTCTGCGGACGCGCGACCTGGAAAGATGGCATTGCCGTATACGCCAAGCAAGGTGCAGACGCGTTCCGCAAATGGCTGGAGACAGAAGGCGTGAAGAACATCAACGCCGTCAACGAAGCGCTGAAAGGCGCAACGTCGTGGCACGAGACGTATGGCGTGCACGACGCAGTAGCGGCGAGATAGTTCCTCGCAAAGATCGCGAAGGAGCAAAGTCCACAAAGGTGCCCTGCGAAGGGCACCTTTTCTCTTGGCTTAAATTCCACTTCGATCCGAGGTGGCAATTCCGCAGCCGGGAGCAAGTGGATTATTCGGTTGGCCAGTCCAGGTTCGTGCTGTAGAAGTCGGTCAGGTCAGCGTGCCCGGCGAGGGTTTCGCGCTGGTGGCCATCGATGATGAACTTCACCTGCGTGAGACCGGGCATGTTGGCACCCAGAGTTTTCGAAAGAGATGCCAACGACAGTTCCTCGACCATGATGCCGCTGCGGTGCTGGTCGGCGAAGGCGGCGTTCATGTCCACGATGGCGGTTTTGCCGCTGTCGAGCAGGAAGACTTCGTTAATGTCTGCCGAGGCACTGATCGTGTGTTGTGAATCCTTCCTTTGCCAGGCTTCCAGAACCAGGCGAACAATTTCACGGGCGCGCAGGGAAGGTTCAGAAGGAAGTTGTGCGCTGAAGTTCTTTTTCACCAGTGCGCCGCGATCGTCAATCGGATCGAAGAAGGCGAGGTTCTCGGTTTTGCCGGAAACGGGCGGAGCGATGGGACGGGCATCGCGGGTTTGTTGCTGCATTTCGAGGGCGCGGCTTCGGAGACGTAATCCGTAAAGTCCCATGCCCAGCAAGGCCAGCAGGAGGACGGCGATTGCGAGCGCGAGATTGCGGGGGATCATTGCTGTCCCTCCAGCGAACCGCGAATCTTGGCGACAGCGGCAGCGGTGGCCGTGGCGATCGCTTGCTCGTATGCGACGGAAGTCAGGCCGTCGGGCGAGTTGGCGGGCGGCGCAACTTCGATGGCGATCGCGGGCTTGGCGACGTTCCGAAGAGGACGCAATCCTGAGGCGAGCGGGACAGCTTTGACCTGACGCGAATCCAGTTCCGTGGCAAGGCTGGCCGCGAGGTTGTGGCTTTGATCCACATAGCGCGACTGCGCTTGATCCCAAGGAACGAAAACCGTCTGCTGACTTGCCACACCATTCGTGCGCGACGTGTAAAGGCGAACGCCTGATCCAAGTGAATCTGCGTGCACCGCAAGGTAAATCGCACCGCGTGAGGCATTGGTGGCGACAGCACGTTGATCAAGCGTGAGGGTTGCGTCGCTATCACGCAGCATGACTGCGGCGATGCCGCGCTGGTCGAGTTCGGTGCGGATGCGGCGGGCGATCGCGAGCGTTACGTCTTTTTCGAAAAGACCGGCGCCAAGAGCAGCGCCTGGATCAGTTCCGCCGTGTGCTGGATCGACGACTACCAAGAAGCGAGGCGGGGCCGCGGGTTGGGTCGCTTGAGCGGTTGGAGTTCCGGGCGTGGGAGTTGCCGGGGCCGGAGGTAAGGTCGGCGTTGGAGGTGCGGCGGCCTGTGCTGGAACCGGCGTCAGGGTAATCGTTCGGTTGCCGTCACTGAAGCTGGTAGTGACGGGGACGCCGGTTGTAATCGCGATTTCAGACGCACCGTTGTTTTCGCTGTAAACGGAAGTGCGAATGAGCGGATCGTCGAAGGTCTGCGG
>DASTGW010000506.1:0-10457 GCA_035718705.1 Terriglobales bacterium
TTGATCTCCGGCAAACGCAGCCCGAACTGCTCGGCGACGCACTTCTGAATGGCTTCGATCGTCACCTTGCGACTCTGCTGATCGATGAAGTTCTTCAGCACCTGCTGCGCCGTCGGCAGGTTGAGCTGCACGCCGGTGAGCGAAGCGTAGGCGACCAGGCGAATCAGCGCGCCTTCGAGTTCGCGAACGTTGGTGCGAACGTTCGACGCGATGTAGAGCGCCAGATCGGTCGGCAGCGGAACTTTTTCGCTCTCACTTTTCTTCTGCAGAATCGCGACCTTCGTCTCCAGGTCTGGCGGCTGGATGTCTGCAATCAATCCCCACTCAAACCGTGACCGCAGACGATCTTCGATTTCCGCTAACTCTTTCGGGGGACGATCGCTGGCGATCACAATCTGTTTCATCGATTCATGGAGCGCATTGAAGGTATGGAAGAACTCTTCCTGGGTACGTTCCTTTTGCGCCAGGAACTGGATGTCGTCGATGAGCAGCACGTCCACATTGCGGAACTTGTCGCGGAAGCTGGTCATCTTGTCGTAGCGCAGCGAATTGATCATTTCATTGGTGAATCGCTCGCTCGACAGGTAGCAGATGGACTGCTCGGGATTGCGCCGCTTGATCTCGTGACCGATCGCGTGCATCAGGTGGGTCTTGCCCATGCCGACCCCGCCGTACAGGAAGAGCGGGTTGTAAGCCTTTGAGGGATTCTCAGCCACAGCCTTGGCGGCAGCCGAGGCGAACTGGTTGCCCGAACCGATCACAAACGCGTCGAACGTGTAGCGCGCGTTGAGTTGCGCGGCGCTGTCCCAATCGAAACGGGACTGCTTGGCCGGAACACCGGCTACGACCGCTTGCGAAGGAATGGTCGCGCTCAATCCGCCGTCATGGCGGATCGGAGTCTTGGCTGCCGGTGAATCTTCGGTCGTGACGAACTGCACGTCCTGGAAGTCGAAGCCCAGGTTATCGATGGCTTCCTGGATCAGGTCTCCATAGCGATCGCCGATGTTTACGAATTCCTGGGTAGGAACTCGCACGAACATTATGTTGCCCTTGAGATGGCTGTAGCGCGTGGGCTTAAGCCAGGTGTCGTAGGAGTGTCGGTTGATCTTCTTTTCCAGTGCGCCGAGGATTTGAATCCACGGATCAACAGCGGCAGTCGCAGAACTCGAAACGGACATTGTATGAATCCCGAACACGCGTGGAGCGTGCTTAATCTTTTATGAATGTTGCCTGGATCGACCCGGGCGTGCGCCGCGAATTGAAATGATGCAGCTCCTTGCACATCTCGTCGCGGCTAAAGTTTTCAAGCTTTAAAAGTTTGCGTACCGATCTCGGGAACTCGCGATTCAGTCACGCTTTCGACTACGGAAGGGCCACTCACCAGAGCGACTCATTTCGTGAAGCCGATTCGCATACTAGCACAATTATTCCGTGCTCGTTAACTGCTTCGCGCTACTCCCTTGAAAGTCGGTCTTGTTCTTTTATTCATTGCGAAGAATCTGTCAAGTAGCTCATCTCTAACTGTCACAGACAATGTGCAGGAAAGGAATCAGCAAAGAAACTTAGTCACTTCGATGAGATCGCACACTGGGCGCGACAACGCACCATGAGGGGGTCAGTAGGAAGTGCATGTCTCACTTGCAAGCGTGACAAAAAAATAAAGCGGCAGCGTCGAAAGGCTGGATGCAAAGGAAAAAAGGTCCACTCCGGGGAGTGGACCTTATACAAGTTGCTCGCTAAAAATTTAGCGAGCAGGTTAAGGTTTAAAAGACCAGTCGCAGCCCGAACTCCATTTGCCGCGGAGCAGCGAACGAGTTCACACCCGTTCCGACGTTCGCGCGAAGCGGATCGACCGACGACGGATCAGACTTTGGCGAACCGTTGATCGACGGAGAAGATCCGTCGAGAACGGCCGTCATCAACTGCGCCCGGTTCGGGTTGTAGTTCGCAAAGTTGAACAAGTTGAAAACGCCGACCGAAGGATGCAGCTTTATGCGCTCCGAGATCGAGATTGGCCACTCGAAACGCATATCGACCGTCTTCAACCAGCTCATCTTCAGCTGGTCATTGGGGGCCAGCTGAATCGGTTGCGCGACCGCGTTTAACGCCACCAGTTGTGCCTGCGTGAAGAGGCCATTGGAGACGAGTGTCTGACCGGCCGGTGTCAACTTGCCAGCAACGTTGCTGTTGTAAGCGTTGATCAGCGAGTTGATGCCGGCGCCGTTTACGTCCCTGCCTACCGTGCCGACATTCGCGCCCGGCAGAACGTCTCCGACCGTGCCGTCACCCGTGAAATCGCTACGGAAGATCTCTCCGCGCGCTCCACCCGGGTCGGTTTGGACCAACGGGGTGATGGCTAGAGGAGAGAAGACGTGACCGATGAAGCTCAGCTGAGGACCGTGCTTCACCTGGAACGAACCACCCCAGGATAACTGGTTGGTGCGATCCAACGAAGACGGGCCGTAGTAGCGCGATGGATTGGCATTGTCGAGCGGCAGGTTGCCGGTACCGTAATCCTGGTCGGCTCCGATCGAGTTATTGAAACGCGAGAGCGAATACGAAACCTGGAAATTGGCTTCGCCGATTCCGCGCATCGGGTTGTTAACGCGCTGCTGCAACTTCAGCTGCAACGCGGTGTAAGTGGAGCGGCCAGTCGACATCAGGAATACTCCTGTGCCAACTCCTGGGTTCATTCCTGGGAACGCAGCTCCGTGGGCAGCATCCACCCCGAAGGCCGAGGCTGGGTATCCGCTGAAGCGTTGTGTACCTGAGTCAAGACCCTTCCTTGCGAAATCGGCGATGGTTGCCCCTCCACCACCTGCGTGAAGACCCGGGCAGGAAGCGATGGCAGCATCGATCGTGGCCACGCCGCAAGCTGCCAGCGTTGCATTGATCGCATTGGTGGCAGCGGTCTTATCGAAGAAACGAACGTCACCCACGTGATTGGCTTCCACTGGCATTAAGAATCGCTCTCCAACGTTGCGCAGGAAGTCGGCGCTGAGCACCATTCCCGTGCGAATTTCACGCTGGAAACCGATATTCATCTGGATGGAGAACGGGGTCTTGAAGTGGGGGTCGATGACTCCGGCGAAGGTGCCAAGCGTATTGCCCACGAAGTTGCCGTTCCCTTGTGGTCCTGCTGCGATCGTCTGGGCGGCGACGTAGTCACCTAACAACTTCGCAACCGGCGCAGCTTGTCCGAACGGCAGTCCGCAGAGTTGTGTGCCGATATCGTAGGTTGTTCCGCCCACCGTGAAATGATCGACGTTACCCACGCCGGGAATCGTTAGCGAGTTACCATTCGCGCCGCAGATAGCCTGAACGTTATTGAACAGACCACCCTGCAGACGATAGGCACGGTCGAACAACACGTTGTTCAACACAGTGTTTTCGTAATAAACGCCGATGCCACCGCGAACCACGGTCTTGCCGTTGTTATGCGGATCCCACGCAAAGCCAAGTTGCGGTCCCCAGTTCTGGTTTGGCTGTTGAATGCGGTCACCTCGTCCCGCTCCCCACTGATCCAGCAGTTGAGCATTGCCGGTGCAAGGCACGGAAGAAAAGGCCGTGGTATCAATGCTGGAACACGGTATCGGAGCGATGTCGGTAGCAGCTCGATCATATTCACGTTGATAACGCAAGCCAGCAGTGATCGTCAGGTTCGGACGGAACTTCCACGAGTCGCCGAAATAAAGGCCCAGGCGTTTCGGGGTGAAGCCGCCGCCGGCGAATCCAAATGCCGGCCGCTCGGAGTTGAAGCCAACGCCATTGCCGATGATCGAGGCGTTTACGACGTAGTTGAGGGCATTACCAGCGCCGCCCGGATAAGGACCGGCAGCCGCGACAGCCTGCGATGCGGCTGAGTTGCTGGCGCGGATTTCCGGATACTGGTAGAAGGACGCGAGTCCGCCCAAAGCGATGTGGTTGAAGTCCACACCGTAGCGGAACAGGTGCTTGCCCCAGAGATGGCTGCCGTCGTACTTGAGTTGCTGGTTCTTCTGCAAGCTCTCCTGCGGAGCCAGGCGGTTCGGGCCAAAGCGCATTGGAGTTCCGAGAGGACCAACGCGCCCGGCGATGCCGAACGCACGCAAGGGATCGTAGATGCCCGGGTTGTTCACCACCGCGTCCGCGATCTGGTTGGTGAAGTAAACGTATCCGTAGCGAATGCTGTGCGTGAATCCACCAGTGGTGAAGTCAACGCCAATCCCGTGCGACGGAACGTTGTTCTTGTTGATGAACGGCTGATAATCCTGAATGTCGGAACGCGTTGTGCCGTTGTAGTTGTAGCTGAATTTGTAGAACACGCGCACGCCGTGAGGAGCGTTCCAGTCCAGTCGGCCCAGCATGGTCGTGTCACGGAACGGTGCACCGTAACCGGCAGGTGCTCCCGTGAACTGCGACAGCGGAATCACAGGCACCAACTGGTCCTGCTTCACACGCTCGGCGTTGGCGAAGAAGAACAGGTTGTTCTTAACCACCGGTCCGCCAATGCTGCCACCGAAATGGTTGCGCTGGAATGGCGTGTCGTAGCCGGCCGGGAAGTTGGCAAATCCCGCGCGCTTGTCGCGGAAGAGATAAAAGCCATCACCATGATAGGAGTTCGTGCCGCTCTTGGTGACAACGTTCACCGCGCCGGACGACGTCAATTCCGTCGAAAGGTCCAGCGAAGACTGGCTGAGCTGAAATTCGGAGATCGCGCCAGCCGAAACATTCTGCGTGGTGGTTCCCACGTTTTCGTCGGAAATGTCGATACCGTCAACCGTGATGCGGGCAGTACGACCAGATCGTCCGCCGAAGGACACGGAAGAGTATCCGTTCTTCGTCGGATCGAAGTTGCCGCCGTCCTGGATCTGCACCCCTGGCTCGATCTGTGCGAGATCGAGGAAGTTACGTCCGTTCACCGGTAAATTTTCGATCTGCTGCGAAGTGAGCACACCCTGTACGGCAGCCTGCTCCGTATTGACCGCGAGCGACTGCCCCGTCACTTCCACCGTCTGCGATTCTGCGCCGACAGCGAGCTTCGGATTCACAGCTACGTTGCTGCCTACTTGCACCGTGATTGGCATCGAGACCGATTGGAATCCCTTGCGCTCGATGCGGACCGTGTACTGTCCTGGATTCAACGGTCCGGATGTGAACGTTCCCGAATCCGTCGACATTTTGGTGATCTTCTGCCCAGTGGCATCGCTCGTGATCGTAACGGTGGCGTTAGATACGACCGCACCGCTCTGATCCGATACCGTGCCCTGGATGCTGCCCGATGCGTTGGTGGATTGCGCCCACGATGCGCCTGCCAACAGCAGCAAGCACGACAAAAGCGCCATCACCACGACACCGGATCGCGAAGTTTGAAACTTCATCGAATCCTCCTCGTTTCCCTGCCAAGCCTTCAAACGAAGTATTGGTTTCAAGGACTTTCCGGAGTCTTCAAAGCAGTCCTTCATCCACTCATGACGGTTCTGCCTTGAATGTGGCGAACCGGACTGGGGCGGTGCCGAATGGATCGGCGGGCGTGATTGGTCTCGCGAAGCGCGAAATGCCGGATAGGAGTTCGCGAGAGAATCTACACAAATCCATCGGTGCCAATCGTTGTCGCTACAAATTGTGGAAGTGAGTGAACCAAAGTGATGGGACAGGTTGTGATTAGAACGTGGCGAAAGGCCAAGCCTTTGACGGCGTCTCACCGCGTGAGATCGCCGTCTCGAACCGCTACGCCATCGACACACCCACCGGCGCGGTGGACCTGATCGCGGCTTCGGCCGTCAGTGACTTTGCAATCGCATGCACAACGCTCGCAATCCGCACCGCGGCCAGGATCTTTTCTTCTTCGAAACCTTTATCGCGGAGCGTCTTCTCATGCGAATCGACGCACGCGCCGCAACCGTTGATCGCCGACACTGCTGTGCTCCACAGTTCGAAGTCAAGATGATCGACGCCGTGCTGCCGCATGATGTTCATGCGCAGACGCGCCGGCATCGTGCTGTACTTCTCATTGTGCGTGAGGTGCAGGAAGCGATAGTAGATGTTGTTCATTCCCATGATCGCCGCCGCACCTTTGGCCGCGTCGAGCGCCTGCGCTGAGAGTTGCGTCGCCGCTTCTTCGATCACCGCATTGAGCAGTTCACCGTTTCCGGATGCGTATGCGCTCGCCACCACCGTTCCCCAAGCCTGCTGCGGATTCAGATCCGTCTGTTGTTTCACGACAGTCGAAAAATTAAGTTTCAAATCCTTCGCGTATCCCGGCAGGCCGTCCAATAAGTTTTCTAAGTTCATGTTCCCCTTCTGACTTACCGCTCCCGGGAGTGCAGGCTCCGCACCTCCCGAGAGCTTCTACGAACGACTAACAACCAACCGCCAACAACCATCGACCGGCTTTATACGTGGATGGTTTCTTGACCCTTCTGCCAGTTGCATGGGCAGAGTTCGTCGGTCTGCAGTGCGTCGAGAACGCGTAACACTTCCTGCGGATTGCGCCCGACCGACAGGTCGGTCACGTATGCGAAACGAATTACATTGTCAGGATCAACCAGGAACGTCGCGCGCTGGGCCACGCCGGCCTTTTCGTCGATGATGCCAAGCTGTCCGGTTAGTTCACGCTTGATGTCGGCGAGCATCGGGAATGGCAGGTCTTTCAAATCCGGGTGGTTGTTGCGCCACGCGTGATGAACAAACTCACTGTCCGTCGATCCGCCGAGAATCTGGCAATCGCGATCCGAGAATTCTTTGTTCGCCTTGCCGAAGCCCGCGATTTCCGTCGGGCAAACAAACGTGAAGTCCTTCGGCCAGAAGAAGTACAGCTTCCACTTCCCTTTGTAGTCCTGGTTTGTGATTGTCTTGAAGGCTTTGTTCAGGTCTTTCTCCGCGCTCACGGTAGCGGTCACGGAATAATCAGGAAACTTCTCACCAACACCTAACATTTGTTTCTTCTCCTTTAAAGATTGCTTTGGAAATAGAACTGCTTTTTGAAGCTTGCGAACTAAGAGTCACCAGCCAGCCTACTTCTTCCTTCTAGCACACTGCTCGCACAACCCTTGGATCTCGACCGCGACTCGTTCGACCTGGAACCCCTTCGGTAATTTGCCAAGAAACTTCACCGGACCCAACTCGTCACTCTCCACATCGATCACCTTCTTGCATCCGGTGCAGATCAGATGATGGTGTGGCTCGGTGCCCATATCGACCCGGAGTGTTCCGTGATGCGGGCTCAACTCGCGCAGGATCCCGTGTTCCACAAACGTGTGCAGGGTTTTGTAAACCGTAGCGTGCGAGATCGACGGAATCAACTGCTTGACCTTCGCATAAACTTCATCCGGACTCGGATGGTGCATGTTCGCCAGCGCATCGAAGATGACTTGACGCTGGTGAGTCAACGCCAATCCGCTTTGCTGACACAAGCTGCGAAAGTCCGGTTTAGTTTCCATTATGGGAACTGATATTAGCTGATAACAATTATCAAAGTCTTAGATGTGACCGACTTCTGCGCGATTCACAAGTTTAGAAGAATTTGGTCTATCCGGAGCGCCTTGGGTTGAGCCGTCGCAGCACCCACTAAATAAGGTAGAGCAAGTTAGCACTCGCAAGCCGCAGGTCCCTGAACTGATGCCCCTTTAGGAAACGCTCCAGTCAATTAGTTACATTTCAGGCACTTAGCCGCGAGTACCACACATTGTCCACTTTCTGCCACACGCCCCGCTTGCATCTCATACTGTAAGCTGCACATAGCGGCATATCTTGACGTTTGAGAACACAATCCGCCAGCCAGTTTCGACCTCCGGCGTCGGACTTCACTCTGGCGCTCCGGTCAATATGCGGATCCTTCCCGCGTCCGCCGGATGCGGAATCGTTTTCCGCCGAATCGATCTCGATGGCTTCGAGATCGAGGCCAACTCCCGCAACGTCGCCCGGGTCAGTTACGCCACCTCTTTAATGAAGAAGGGCGTGCTCATCTCCACCACCGAACATCTGCTTTCGGCGTGTGTCGGTGTGGGGCTGGATAATGCCATCGTCGAACTCGACAATCTTGAACTTCCTCTGCTCGACGGCAGCGCTCAGCCGTTTGTAGATCTGATTTTGCAAGCTGGTCTTCGCCGCCAACGACGTCCGCGCACTTACTACCGCATTCGTCGCGAAATCGAACTGCACGAGGGCGACAAGTTCATTGGCGTTTATCCCGGCCCCGGATATTCGGTTTCCTACGCGATCGATTTCCCTCATCCGCTGATCGGCAACGAAGTCTTTGAAGTTGAGCTCAGCAACGGGCAGTATCATCGCGAAATTGCTGCTGCCCGCACGTTCGGTTTCAAACACCAGGAACAGCAACTCAAGAACATGGGACTGATCCGCGGCGCGAGCATGGACAACTGCATCGTGCTCACCGAAGACTCCGTTCTCAACGGCCCACTGCGATTCCCTGATGAATTCGTTCGTCATAAAGTACTGGATCTGATCGGAGACCTCGCACTACTCGGCCGGCGTATCGTCGGGCGCGTAGTCGCCAACCGCGCCGGCCATGCCATGCATACAGCGCTTGTCTCCCGGCTTTTGAAGGACCCAACTTTGTGGGAAGAAACCACCGAGGAGGATGCGCCGCAGATTCCTGCACCTCCCCAGTTTTCAGCCGAATTTCGATAGATAACGCATGAACCTTCGCTTCGCCGCTCGAGCCTTCGCTCTATCCCTCTGCTTGACTGTGCTCTGCAACTGCGGAGGCGGTGGTTCGTCATCCAACAACACTGGAAACCCGCCCCCGAAGACGCAGGCACAAATCTCACTGACGCAAGTAGCGTCCGGCTTTTCCAATCCCTTGGGACTGGAGCAGCCCAACGATAATTCCGGCCGGCTTTTTGTCGTGGAACAGGCCGGCACGATTCGAATTATTCAGAGCGGGTCCGTCCTGGGCACCCCTTTTCTGAACATCACCAGTCGCGTGACTTCGGGCGGTGAAACGGGACTGCTCGGGCTCGCCTTCCATCCGAGCTATTCCCAGAACGGCCACTTTTACGTCAATTACACCCGCACGAATGCCGGGCAACTGCAGACCGTGATTGCCGAGTACACGGCTGCCCCTGCGAATTCGAATCAGGTGGACCCGTCCACGGAGCGCATCCTGCTGATCCAGAATCAGCCATTTTCCAATCACAATGGCGGACAGCTCACCTTCGGCCCTGACGGCCTCCTTTATATAGGGCTCGGCGATGGTGGCGGCAGTGGCGATCCGAACGGCAACGGCCAGAATAAGAACACGCTGCTTGGAAAAATGCTCCGCATCGGAGTAGATCAGCCCTTCGCTGCCGGCAAGCAGTACGCAGTTCCGGCAGACAATCCCTTCGCCGGCGGCGGAGGCTCGCCTGAGATCTTTGCTTACGGCTTCCGCAACCCCTGGCGTTTCTCGTTCGACTCAACCACCAGCCGGTTCTTTGTTGCCGACGTCGGCCAAGATGCCTTCGAGGAAGTTGACATCGTCACCAACGGTGCCAACTATGGCTGGAACGTCATGGAAGGCACGCACTGCTTTAATCCGTCGACCGGCTGCAGTACCACGGGGCTCACGCTGCCGATCACCGACTACCCGCATTCCGATGGGATCGCGGTCATCGGGGGCTTCGTGTATCACGGAACACTTGTTCCAAGTCTTCGTGGCGCCTATGTGTTCGGCGACTTCGGCAGCGGACGGATTTGGATGCTGCAAGAGAACGGCTCCACTTGGACCCGCTCTGATCTTCTGAGCACTGGGAAGTCGATCAGCACATTTGGCCGCGATCAAGCGGGTGAGCTTTACGTCGTGGATTACGGCGGCGGAATCGTGTTGCAAGTAAGAGCGGCATCGTAATTTTGTTTTCCTGAGGTGAAGTATTCGGCGCGCTTTCCTGATCGGCTCTGTCATCATCGGTCTCGCAATTGTCGTGGCAACCCTGTTGGTGCGCCGCCATGCCGACGCCGACCTCATCTCCGCCGAACGTAGTGCCATCGAACAATCAACTGCCGCTGCACGCATCACCGCTTCTCACCACGATGTCGTCTCAGAGGTGCGTGTTCCTTCCGGATCTAACTTCACCGGCGTTCTTCGCGATGCAGGACTCGACCCGCAACTTGCCACCGATATCACCAACCTGGTTCAACCGGTCGCCAGCCTTCGTAAGCTCAAGGCAGGTCAGCGACTGATCTTCACCCGTCGCTGGGACGGCAAACTCAACCAACTGGAATACCGCAATGGCTGGGACAGCGAGGTGCGCGTCGTACGCAACGGTGCGACTTATAGCGCTCGCGAAGAGAAGCTTAATTCCACCGATGAGATCAAAGTCGTAGAGGCGACGCTCGACAGCTCGCTCTTTGAGTCGGTGCTTGCGGCGGGAGAGCATCCCGAGTTGGCAGTTCGTCTCGCCGAGATCTTTGCGTTTGACCTCGACTTTTATACCGATCCGAAGCCGGGCGACACATTCCGTCTTGTATTTGAGAAG
>DASTGW010000507.1:0-2323 GCA_035718705.1 Terriglobales bacterium
TATAGGGATGAGGCAAAATGGAAAAATAATATTCGGCCGGAAAACCAAGACAGACGAGGGGTTCGGCCCTTAGGCTACAACTACGAAGCGACAATACCATGACGGATCGCGTAGCGCACCAGTCCCGCGATGTCATGGATATTCAGCTTCTCCATAATGTTCGTACGATGCGACTCGGCGGTCTTGGTGCTGATGCCAAGGACGGTCGCTATTTCCTTGGTGGTCTTGCCTTCCGCAACCAGTTGGATGACCTGGCGCTCGCGCGCGGTCAGCGGGTCAGAGGGCGTATCTGCTTTGGATAGATAGGCCTGCACAACCGTCCGAGAGATTCCCGGGCTTAGATAAGTATCGCCTTTGATTACTTCCTGTAGGGCCGAGACAAGTTCGTTGGCTGCCTTTGTCTTCAACACGTACGCGGATACACCCGCGCGCAACGCTTCATAGACGTAGTGCTCTTCGGTAAACATGGTCAGCAGGATGACCTTGGTACGGGGAGCCGAGCCGAGGATTTCACGCGCGGCATCGATGCCGTTGAGCAGAGGCATCGAGATATCGAGGATCACGACTTCAGGATGCGTGGTTTCCGCCAACTTGATGGCTTCGTGTCCGTTCGACGCCTCTCCGACAACCTCATACCCTTCACGTTCCAGCAGAGCCTTAAGACCCTGTCGAACAATGACATGATCGTCCGCAAGTATTACTCGAACCGCCACGCTTTCCCCCCGACCAAAACCAGTTCACCAGAATCGTACTATTCTATCCCGAAATGTGAGTTTCCCGATATAAGAGAAACTCCGGCTCTGAACTCAGTTCCCATACGATTTTTGCCGACATCTTTCGCTTGCTCAGTGGGGTTAAATAGCTGAAAATCGACGGGAATACCTGTGATTATGGTATTCTTCTTCAACTCCAGTCCAAGAAACGTTATCGCAACGGGAAGCGACAACTTCATGACCTCAGGGTCACCTGACAATTTGCGAACTGCCGAATCCGTCAAAATTCCGGGCCGTTCTCCCCGTGTGTACGTTTGGATGTGCCTGGTCGTTTTGCTGGGGGGTGTCGCTTCATCCATCTTGTTCTGGCATCAGCTTCGACTTACAGAGAACGAGCATGGCAATCGACGAACGCGCCTGGCGCTTGAGGCGATTCGAGCCGACCTGGCTGAGGACACCAAGCAGCGAGTCTTCTCCATAGACCGCCTGTCTAGGATCTGGGGCCTGGATGTGCCTCCTCCCGAAGAGGAGCGCAAGTACCTTGCAAAGCTCGTCATAGAAGAAAATCGTGGTTTCCGCAAGATAGAATTCGTCGATACCGCCAATCGCATCACCGAAGTGATCACGCTCAACGGCAGTGAAGCAGGCGTAGACCGCAGCGTTGCGCACGATCCACTCCTGCTGGAGGCGACAATGCGCGCCGCGGCGCGCAAAGGATTCGCTGCAACTCGCGAATACACCGACGGCAGCGTGCTTGTTCGGGACCTCGTGCAGCCGGTCTTCAACCACGATCAGCTA
Organism: Terriglobales bacterium; assembly: GCA_035718705.1. GTDB lineage: Bacteria > Acidobacteriota > Terriglobia > Terriglobales > Acidobacteriaceae > DATMXP01. The sequence continues at coordinate 1,512 of DASTGW010000507.1, forward strand.
CGTGGCTTTATTGTGGTGAATGTCGATGTTCGCGAAAGCATGATTGACATGCTGGCGAACACATTGGAGCTTGGCTATCTCATTGCGGTTACCGAGCACGATGTAGAGATATATTCCAGCGATACCTCAGATGCGATCCTGAAGAATCAGTGGGTCCAGCGCATCGATTTCGACACAGCGGCCGATAACTGGACGATCTTCGCCACGCCGGGTCCGCGGCTTGCGAGCACATTTCAGACGAGCCTGCCGGAAGCCGCGCTTATCTTCGGATTGGCGGTCACCGGTCTGCTCACATTCCTGCTCTATCTTGTCCGGGTGATCGCCCGTCGCGAGAGTGACCTCGCTTATACCAATGCCGAACTCATCAATTCGTTCGAGCAGCGCCGCCTCGGAGAAGCTGCTCTGCGCGAGTCCGAAGCGCGCTTTTCTGCCATCCTGGAGATGTCGTCTGATGCCGTGCTCGCGACCGACGAAGAGCAGAAGATCATCCTGTTCAATACAGGCGCAACCCAGGTTTTTGGCTACTCCGAAGAAGAGATTGTCGGAAAGCCTCTCAGCATCCTGATTCCCGAGCGCTTCCGCCAGGTCCATGGCGAGTACATCAAGGATTACGGCGCCGCCGACGGACAGCCGCGCGCCATGTCACCGGTGCGCCCCATCGTGGGCGTGCGCAAGAATGGCGCGGAATTCCCGATCGAAGCGTCCATCTCCAAGCTGGTGCTCAAGGGCAAGTTGATGTTCACAGCCATTCTGCGCGACGCGACCGAGCGCTACCAGGCAGAAGAGGCGCTGCTGCAGATGCACGCCCAGCT
>DASTGW010000508.1:0-3557 GCA_035718705.1 Terriglobales bacterium
GTTTGCAAAGAGGAAGCGGCTGCCCTTCTACGAAATCTCGGCCGTGACTGGACAAGGCGTGAAGGACCTGACCTGGGCGATGGCGCATGAAGTTCGTGATCTGCGCGAAGGCAAAGTGCCGGAGATCACGTTCGAGGAAGAAGAGCCCACGCCGAGGCCGCGGACTTCGAAGAAGAAAGCAGCGGACAGGAAGAAAGCTCCGGCCAAGAAGAAGCCGGCAGCCAAGAAGAAAGTTGTGGCCAAGAAGGCGCCGCGCAAAGCGGCCGCCAAGAAGAAGCGGACGGCGCGTTCACGTTAACGCCGCAGTCTAGGTGTGGAAAACCGCTGACAACAAGGCTGCATTCTCCGCCATCACACCTCCAGACCCCCAAAAGGAGATGTGTGTATGGCCCTGTTTTCGATGAACATCGAGAATCTGCAGCAGCTCTTTGTCGAGCAGTTGCGCGATCTTTATGACGGTGAGCAGCAGATCACCGAAGCCCTTCCCAAGCTGATTGAAAAAGCCAGCAACCCGCAATTGAAAAGTGCACTCCAGGAGCATCTGCAAATCACGGAAAGCCAGATTGAACGGCTGGAAGACATCTTCGAGCAGCTGGATGAAGATCCCGATGGCGAATCCTGCAAAGGCATGAAAGGCGTGATCAAGGAAGGCGACGACGTGGTCGGCAAAGCCAAAGACGCCGCCGTGCGCGACGCCAGCATCATCACCTCCGCACAGCGCGTCGAACATTACGAAATTGCCGGTTACGGCACCGTGAAGACATACGCGCATCAACTCGGGAAACAGGAGTGGGCACAGATCCTGGAAGAGATCCTGAACGAAGAAAAAGAAGCCGACCAGAAGCTGACGCAGATCGCCGAGAGCGTGAACATAGAGGCGAAGGCGGCGTAGGGCTCAGTCTTTGCGAGCGCAGGACGCAAGCGTCCTGCGTTTTTTTGTTATAACGTATGTTATAATAATACAATGAAAGTCAAAGTCACCACTGTCGGTAGTTCTACCGGTATTGTGCTCCCAAAGGAAGCATTGGCGAGGTTGCGCGTCCAGAAGGGCGATACCCTTTACATCACTGAGACGCCGAGTGGGATTCAACTAAGTCCTTATGACGAGGATCTCGCCCGACAGATCGAGGCAGGTCGAGAAGTTATGCGGGAGAACCGTGACGTTCTCAGAAAACTCGCGAAGTGAAGGAGCCGTTCTGGATCACGCCCCAGTACGCTCTCATCGCTCATGACCAACAACTGGCGGAACACGGCGGGCAGGAAGGGGTGCGCGATATGGGAGGACTCGAATCCGCCATTATTCGGCCTCAACAACTTTTGCATTACAAACCCGAGGCTGCGAGTCTCGCTCGACTCGCGGCGGCTTATGCCGTAGGCATTTCACGAAACCATCCTTTCGTGGACGGAAACAAAAGAACCGCTCTCGTGGTTTGCTTCACGTTCTTGAAGATAAACGGGATGGTTGTGACAGCAGAACCAACTGAAAGGTACAGAATGTTCGAAGGTCTAGCCAGCGGCGAGATCACAGAGCAGAGATTTACAAAATGGCTGGAAAAGGTTGTCGAACCCTCGAAAAAATCTCCGCGATCGAGCACATAACCCGTTCCCTCCTAACCACCTCGCCACTCCCCTTTTTCCTACTTGCATCGGAAAACTGAAAATTGTTAACTGAACCCGACGACCTGAATGAACGTCGGACTGTTCGGCGGAACCTTCGACCCGATTCATCGCGGCCACCTTGCTGTTGCACGCGCCGCCCGCGAACGCTTCGACCTCGGACGCATCCTCTTCGTTCCCGCCTCCATTCCACCGCACAAGCGTGACCTGAACATCACCCCCTACGCGCACCGCTACGCGATGGTGAGCCTCGCTGTCTCGGGTGAGAAGATGTTCATACCCTCCGACATCGAATCGCCTGAACAGCTCGGCGACACCCCTTCGTACTCGATCGACACCGTCAAGCGCATGAAGAAGCAGCTCAAGAAGGCCGACCGCCTTTTCTTTTTGATCGGGATGGATGCCTTCCAGGACATCGCCAAGTGGCGCGAACCAGAAGCCCTGCTGAAGGAAACTGACTTTATCGTCATGGCGCGCCCGGGCTACTCGCTCGCCGATGTAGGAGATTCCCTGCCCGAGAAACTTCGCCCTGATCCACGAGTCAGCAAGGCCCTGAAGGCTCAGCCGGCGACCGGCGACATTGTTCTCCCCGGGGCCACTTTGCACCTGCTTTCGGAGACCCACGAAAAGATTTCCGCGACCCAGATTCGGGCGGCAGCCCGTTCAGGAAGTAAACTGGATTCACTGGTTGGCCCTGCCGTGGCCGAATACATCCGCAAAACCGGTTTGTACAAAGTTTCTCCCGGCAAGGCGGATCCGGACACAACGGCGCCTACTAAGCACTCATCGCACACCCAGAATTCTCGACGTAAGGAGAAGTAAGTGAGGTCGCTGTGTTTGCCAACGACCAACGACTAACAACTAACGACTAAGACATGGCCAAGAAGAACCCGACTATGACCCAATTGCTGGAAGCGGTAACCGCAGCCGAAGCCAAGAAGGCCGAAGAAGTCGCCATTTTGGAGATGGATAAGGCCTCCGGGGCGTTTACTGATTACTTCGTCATCTGCTCTGGTAGCAACCCGCGGCAGATTCAAGCCATCTCGGATGAGGTAGAGGAGAGACTCGCGAAAAGCGGTGTCCGCCCTGCCCATGTCGAGGGCTATAGCCAGGCCGACTGGGTACTGCTGGATTACACGGACTTCGTGGTTCACGTGTTTTCTCCCAAAGCTCGCAATTTCTATAACTTGGAGCGGCTTTGGAAGTCGGCAAAACGTTACGAGCCCTCGGAATTGACGGCCACGGGTACGAAGAAGCGGTCGGCTCCGCCCCGGTCTACCTCCCCGTCGCGGAAGAAAACCACCACCACGCGCAGCAGCCGGTCCCGGACGAAGAAAGCATAAGTCCGGCAGGCCTGGTCCCTGTACCGGCCACTGATCGCACTGAATCGATCATGGGCGCCTGGGTGGCAGCCGACGCTGCCACCACGCGCCTGATCCAGGAAGCCCGGAGTATCGGTCGCACCTCCTCCACCGTACTGGTCCGTGGTGAGAGCGGTACCGGCAAAGACCTGTTGGCCTGGGTACTTCACTCTCTGAGCAACCGCGCTGACCGACCCATTGTTCGGGTCGACTGCGGCAGCCTCCCTCCTGACCTGACCGAATCTGAACTATTCGGCAATGAGATGAACTCGGGGCACTTCGGCCGTCTGGAGATGGCGGCGGGCGGCACGCTGATTCTCGACGAGGTCAGCGCCCTGAGCATTCCAGCGCAGGCCAAGCTTTTACGAGTTATCGAAGAGCGACGCTTCGAACGGCTTGGTGGAGCACGGTCGATCGGTGTGGACACGCGCATCATCGCCCTCACCAACTCGAACCTGGAGCAGGCAGTGTCGCGGCGGACTTTCCGCGAAGATCTCTATTACCGTCTGAACGTGATCCCTATGGTGATTCCGCCATTGCGGGACCGCGTGGCCGATATCCGCCCGCTGGCCAGCTACT
>DASTGW010000509.1:0-12367 GCA_035718705.1 Terriglobales bacterium
CTCTGCACTTTCCACAACAAGCGCTGCCGCGCCCATGCCAACAATTAATCCATGACGACGACGATCGAACGGAATGGCAGCCTCGGCAACATCTTCGTCAGTAGCCGCGGCACCACTCGCCAGGAAGCCAGCGCCGAACCAGTCCATCATTGAATCGGATGTGACATCATCGGCGGAAATGATGACCACCCTTCGGCATCGTCCGGCGTTAATCCAGTCTTCCGCGACAGACACCGCCTGAGTGGTGCTCGCGCACGCTGCATTCAAATGCGTATTCGGGCCGCGTGCCCCAATCAATTCTGCAAACTGCGAGTGGCCCATCGGCAATGTACGTAGCAGAAATCTTCTTTCGAATATATAAGGGTGATCGTGAAGCTGTTGCTCCAGGTGTGCGATGCGGTCGGAGATAGCTTTTGAGAACCTGGATTGACCAGCCTCGTTGGCCGTTTCTGCCTGAATCTCATACAACGCCGCAAGTTGCTCGCGACGGGCGCGGTCCGTGTAGTACCTGGAGTTTTCTTCAGCAAACGAGTTAAAACCGGGAAATGCTGAGGCAAAGATGACCCCGGTGTCGTCGCGCAGTGCGTCGGCCAAACCCCAGCGCTCTGGCAGTTGCGTACCCTTGGTCGTGGTCTTGTAGCGCATCACCAGTGGGATTCCCGCATCACGCAGCGCGTCGAGACCTGCCGCGATTGCTAATTCCGTTGCGCGATCGAGTGCAGGAATTCTGTCAGTGCTGATCCCGTATTCTTCGCCCAAATCAAATTTGCCGGCGCGACCCGCCAATTTGATGACCTCGCCAATATCGTGAATGGTTTCAAACACGGGGCCACCCTCATCGCTCTTCACGAGCCGCGTTATGTGCTTATCAAGCATGGCTTGGCGAAATTCTCCAGGCACTTGCGAGATGAACTGCTCTCCGTGAAGAAGTCGACCGATATTTCCGTCATCGAAGACCTGCTCTGTACCGGGTAAGCCAATGCTCGCCCCAGTGATCACCACCGGCTCAGCTTCTCGGTTTTTCCCTTTCGGGCTGTACATCTGCGATCCGCGCTCGAGGACCTCTGCGAAATAGCGACCGAGCCGCTCATACGAGGTGTTTCCAATCACAAGATTGTTATTCACGGTCACTGTCTCCTCTCTGGCGCTACTCGTAGCAGTTGGCTCTTGTCGCGGAATGGTGAGATCAGGCGATAGTCCCGCATTCCTGGTGGCGACTTCTATTTCGCCTTCTTTCCCTGTTCCAAACCCTGCGGCATACATTCCACAAAGCGCCTGGTTGAAGGCCACAGCGTCCACAAACTTCGGGTGGTTCGTGAAGAGCGAGAGCACGTGGGAATCGGCGCCGAGCACATCGTCGGCGAATCCTTGCAGTGCTTTCTTCGGTCCCACCTCGACAAACACGCGAGCACCTGCGTTATAGAGAGTGCGAAGCCCTTTCACGAATTGCACTGGCGCGGCGATCTGCTTTCCGAGTACATCAATGAATTGCGGAACGACGCCAGGGCCCATCGGATAAAACTCGCCGGTCACGTTGGCAACCACCGGAACCTGAGGTGGACGAAGTTCGATTCGGCGCAGCATTTCCCTTAGCGGCTCACTTGCCGGTGCGACAATCGACGTGTGGAACGCATGGCTAACCGGCAAAGGAACCGCATTGAAGCCGGCTTGCAAGAACGCTTCAACGGCACGATCAACAGAATTGCTCGCGCCTCCAATCACGGCCTGGCTGTTGCTGTTGATGTTCGCGATAACGACGTAGCCATCGAGCGTTTTAAGGATGCGCTCGATCTCCGGCAGGGGGGCAAATACCGCCGCCATGTGTCCGTTATCCGCGACGGCCACACGCGTCATCTCGCGGCCGCGCGCGCTAACACCCTCGAGTGCATCCTTAAAGGACATCACCCCGGCTGCCACCAGTGCTCCGTACTCGCCGAGACTGTGTCCCATCGCCATGTCGGGAACGATGCCGTAGGCAGCCAGCATGCGAGTGATCGCAATGTCACAGGCTAAAACTGCCGGCTGCGTAATTGCGGTTTGCCGCAATGCGTCTTCGGCTCTCTCCACCTGTTCCGGATCGTTCTGATCGACGAAGATGAACTCAGTGAGAGCCTTACCCAACAAAGGCTTCATCACCTCATCGGCTTCGGCGAAAGTGTCGCGGACGATAGGCTCGGTATCCCGCAGTGAGCGCATCATGTTGGTGTACTGCGATCCCTGGCCGGGGTAGAGGAAGGCAATCTTCGGTGCTGGACCGTGGCCTCGAAAGATTCCCTGTGCCCGCAGAGCTTTCCAGATGGGTTCCTGATTAGCTTCTATCGCTTTGACCGCGCGATTGCATTTGTCGGCGAGTTCGTTCGAAGTGTCGAAGTCAATCGCAATCCTCTCGGCTGCGTGTAGATCATCAAGGAGAGGAATAGTCGGGCGTGAGGCAGCTAGAGTGGCAGCATCTCTTTGGGCCAGCTTCAATCGGTCACTCAATCCCTTGTCACTATTCGCTCCGATCAGCAATACTCCACGAAGCGGGGCTTTCGCGCCATCGCTGCGGCTGGCCGATTGCGCCGGAGATTTAACCTCGACATTCGCAGCCGCATGCGTTGCAACGGAGATTGATTTCTGTCCGTTTCCATTCAACCGCCCGGGAATGTACTCCTCTAGAACAGCGTGAAAATTGGTTCCTCCGAAGCCAAACGCACTTGCACCTGCGCGACGGATCGCATCTTTCGACAGCTCCCACGGTTTTACCTTCGTGTTGACGTAGAGGGGCGTGTGGTTGAAATCGATGTCAGGATTTGGACGATCGCAATGAATACTGGGTACGAGGGTTTTGTTATGAAGGCAAAGTACAGTTTTTAGAAGCCCAGCAGCTCCCGCGGCGCCTTTTAGATGTCCGAAATTTGATTTCACCGAGCCTAGCGCAACACTCTGAGGCGGAAGCGCACAGTCTTTCAGCACCTCGGCAAAGCTCTGCACTTCCACGACATCACCAACTCGAGTGGATGTGCCGTGGCCTTCGATCATCGTTGCTGTTGAAGGAGAGAGGCCGGCGTTTTTCCACGCGCGCTCAATGCAGAGCTTCTGTCCGACGGGATTCGGGGCGGTGATGCCTTTTCCTTTTCCGTCACTCGAACCGGCGATACCGCGCAGGGCCGCGTAAATTTTGTCCTTGTCTCGTTCAGCATCGGCGAGCCGCTTCAACAGGAAGACGGCTGCACCTTCGCCCATGACAAATCCGTCTGCCCCTTCCGCATAGGGACGGGTTCCGGTGCCCGAAAGCGCGCCGATTTTGCAGAACTTGATGAACGTCGATGCTCCCATGTTGCGATCGATTCCGCCTGTGATCGCAACGTCGAATTCGTTTTCGCTTAGCCCTTCGGCCGCTGCCGTGATCGCGGCCATCGCTGAGGCACAAGCTGCGTCGACGACGAAGTTGGGCCCATGGAGATTGAATAAGTTCGCGATTCGTCCGGCAATGCAATTCGCCAATTCACCCGGCATACTGTCTTCGGTGATCTCGGGAAAGTAGTTCGCGATGCGTTTCTGCAGTTCACGCTTGATGTCGCTCTGCACACTGGCGGGAAGCTTCGTGAAGCTACTGCTCTCACTCAACTCCCGGACATACTCGGGAAAATACAGGCGGAGCGCAGTCAAGTAGTGCCTCTCCCCTGACATGGCATTGCCGAGAATCACGGCAGTTCGGTCCAGATCGAGTGTGCGATCAGGATGGCCGTAATCGACAAGTGCCTGCCGGGTACAAGCGATCGCCCATTTCTGAGCATCGTCCATCGCGCTCACCACGCGCGGCGGAATCGGTAACCGCCATTTCACCGGATCCCATTCACTTGCGCGTACCCATCCTCCGATCTTGGAATAGGCTTTGTCCGGAGCGCGCGGGTCGGGATCGTAATAAAGGTTGGGATCCCAGCGATCCGATGTCACGTCGGTAACGCTGTAGCGGCCGTCGGTGATGTTCTTCCAAAAGGTAGAGACGTCAGGAGCGTCGGGCAGCGTGCAGCCGACACCCACAATTGCAATGGCTCGTGCAACTTTGCTTTCCATGATGACGGTCCTCGGCGTATCTGATGGGAGCGCCTGTTTTCGCGAAGCTAGGCCGCGATGGCTGCTTTGTTGGCCAACCGGCCGAACAAGGCGTCGGCGATGTAATCCATGTCAGAAATAAGCCCAGCTTGGGCTTGATGAATTTTTGTGATTCCTAGTTTTTGCTCTAAGGATGCGAGCTCTGTTTCGCTCACTGCGCTGGAACCACAGATATAGCGCAATCCGTCGGCCGCAACCCTTTGGGCTGCTTCGCGAGCGAACACTCTTGCTATCGCAGCTGATGTTTGGGGATCAAACCTCAGGTCGGCCTTCTCGTGCAGCTTGCCGTCAATCCGAGCTCCTGCACGGCGGGCGAGACATCCGGCACACTCGGCATAGGCAATGAGTTCTCCGAGTCGGAGCAGAATGTGCTGATGTCGGGTGAGCCTTGCGAGGCGAGCTCGCTCCATAATTTCAGCCAGCGCATGCAGTGCCAATGCGGCCACATCCGCGCCGACCTCGTGATGCCTTTTATCGAGTTCTTCCATCGCCCTTGCTTGATCGTGGTAGTACTCTCCCCGAGTCTTCAGGTGAAGTTGCCACCGGTCGCGACTGATCGTCATCTCCATGATCTCGGACGTGCCTTCGTAAATGGTGGTAATGCGCACGTCGCGCTTGATCTTCTCCACCATGTACTCGTGGGTATATCCGTAACCACCGTGTGCTTGTATGCAAGCTTCCGCTGCGGTGTTCCCGGCCTCGGAAGCCATGTATTTCGCTATCGCTCCTTCGGTATTGAGACTGCCTTCGCCCGCATCGATTCGTTCCGCCGTCTCCTCGATGTAGGCGCGTGCCGCCTCCAGCCGCACTACATTCGGAACGATCAGCTTGTGCGTGTACCCCTGCTTTTCAGAGAGAGGCGCTCCCGCCTGGATTCTCTTCTTGGCATAGGGCAGGGTTCGATCGATTGCCGCCCACCCGGCTCCGAGTCCGAACGCAGCAACCATCAAGCGCGTGTAACCAAACACGAGTTGCGCCTGCAGTAAACCTTGACCTTCCGCACCGCCCAGCAATCTCTCGGCAGGAACCAGCACATCATTCAGAGAGAGAGCGGCTGTGTTGCTGAGGCGAATGCCGTGTTTGTTTTCCGGTTTGTCATGCGTGAATCCTGCGGCGTCCTTCTCCACCACAAACCAACTCGGCCCGCTCGGCGTACTGGCGAGCACGGTGTATGCGTCGGCAATTCCGCCATTGCTGATCCACTGTTTGTTGCCGTTGATCCTGTATGCGATGATTCGGTCGCCTTCCATCACACGATCAGCTGTCGTACGCAAAGCGCCCAAGTCGCTTCCGGCCTCGGGCTCCGTCGCGCCATAAGCGAACAAAATTCCTTCTTCGGCGATACGGGACAGCCATTCCTTCTTTTGGTCCGGCGTTCCGCCAACAGTGATCGGATCGCTGCCAAGGAAAGTAGCCAGCACGGATGTGGCAATACCGAGGTCGATGTGGGCCATTTCTTCGCAAATGCAGTAGACATCGAATGCGCCACCGCCCATACCGCCGAATTCCTCAGGGATGAACAGCAACTGAATTGCGAGTCCGTCGGGGCTACACATATCGCGGACGATCTCGAGCGGACACTCATCACGTTCATCGAGTTCACGCAGTTTTTCGTCTTTCAGTCGTGATTTCGCAAACTCGCGAAGAGATTTCAAGCTGAGCTTCAGAGTTTTCTTGGGAATCATCATTCGCCTCCATCAACGCGCGCCGACAGGGATTCTTTTGGCCTTGAATTCGCGTACCTTATCCGTGAGTTCGGGCAGGAACTCGATGATGTCAGCCACTACGCCGATATCTGCCACCTGGAAAATGGGCGCCTGCCGATTCTTGTTGATGGCGATGATGAACGGGCTTCCCTTCAAACCGGCCAGATGTTGGAACTGCCCGCTGATTCCACACGCCAGGTAGACTTTTGGCTTTACCGTTTTTCCTGAGCTTCCAACTTGCCGCGATTTATCAAGCCACTTCGCATCGACCACGGGACGGGAACACGAAACTGCCGCGCCCAACTCCTTCGCGAGCTCTTCCGCTATCGGAATGTTGTCTGGCTTCTGAATACCGCGCCCGATCGACACGAGGATGTCGAATCGGGTGATGTCCACATCGCCGGCCGGGGCGGCTATCGTTCCTATGTACCGGCGTCTCGACGGAGTTACAGGAACATCCACAACCCTATTCACGATCTCGCCCGAGAATGGGACGGGTTCTTTTGCTTTGAAAGCGCCAGGGCGAACCGTGATCACCGCACCCGCCGAAGTGTCACATGCCACATGAGTGTTGAACTGGCCCCCATATTCTTTGCAGATGAGCTTGAGCGTGGAACCTTGCAGTTGATCGACACCAACGATGTCCGCCACGTAAGCGCCGTTCAGCTTGATGGAGAGCCCTGGACCGACATCCATCCCGAAGTGGTCATGCGCGAGCAGCACCACGCTGCCTTGCGGCAACGCTGCCGGCAAAATCCTGCCGACTGATTCCGGGGTCGGATGCTCGAACGAAGGATGCGGTATCTTCCACACTTCCTGGTAGATCGCCCGCAAGGCTTCGCAAGCGCGATCGAGATTCGGGCCGAACCCGGTTACGATGGCAGTGAGTGGCGCTGATGCATCGATTTTCTTCGCCACCACGGATAACTGAACTCCCATGTCATCGGGAATGCCGTTGCTGTGCCTGACGTAAGCAAAAATCCGTGGAATCATTGCAGGCCTCCATTGGCTTCTACCAATTCAAGGATTTCTTCCGCCATCTCCTCCGAACTACCCGTTAGCATTCGGGCATTCGTTCCGGAGATCGGAACGAAGTAATCGATCCTCCGCACCTTGGCTGCCGCTGAGCCAATCACTCCATCAGAAATTTGGAGTTGCGCGGCATCAAACGTCGGGATGGGGATGGATGCGACTTGGCGGATACCACGCATGCCGACATAGCGAGGCTCATTGATGCCGGTCTGGATCGACAGCACGCACGGCAGATCGATCTCGCTGGTCTCGCGACTGCCACCTTCAATTTCACGGCAAATTTTCAGCTTCTTTGTATCAATCACCTCGATGGCATTCACGAGAGAGGCAAATGGATAATCGAGTAGAGCTGCCAGCATTCCTCCGACTTGAGCCCCACCCGCATCCGCCTGGACTCCGGTGAGAACCAAGTCGAACTTGTTCTTTTGAACAAACGCCTTAAGCACCGACGCAATGCCTCGTCCGTCTGAACCCTCAAAGCGCTCGTCGGATAGGAGCACCGCGTGAGCCGCTCCCATTGCCATCTCCCTACGCAGAATCTCTTCGTCTTCGTCATCGCCCACGGTTACCACTGTCACTTCGCCGCCGACTCTAGAAACGATCTGGATCGCCTCCTCGACGGCGTAGTTGTCTGGCTCGTTGATGGAGTACACAAGTTCTTCCCGCTCGATGTCCGTTTTCGAGGAATTGAGCTGAAATTCGTTTTCGGTCGTGTCTGGTACCCGCTTCACACATACAAGAATGTTCATAGGCACCCTCATGTTTGTGCAGTCTTCGTTTTGCGAATCATTTGTTGATTGGCAAGTTCGGCGAGATCGATGGCAGTCATGCGGTCTTCCATGCCCGCCACCTTAATTGCATCTTCGACGTTCGCCAGGCAGTACGGACAGGCAGTGACGATCACGTTTGCTCCCGCGTCACCAGCCATGCGGACACGCACGACTCCCATTCGCTCTTCCTGCCTGGGTTCGTAGAAAAGCATCAGGCCTCCGCCACCGCAGCAGAAAGATCGATCACGGCAGCGTTTCATCTCCACCCGCTTCAATCCGGGTATGGCATCGAGCACCGCGCGCGGTGCGTCATAAATTTGATTGTGTCTTCCGAGATAACAAGGGTCGTGAAACGTATAGACGCCGTCTCCCTTGTCCAGAGGCCGGAACTGTAACTGCCCGCTCCCCACGCCCTGCGCCAGCACTTCGCTGATGTGTTTTATAGCGGGCAGCCCTTCGTAATCGCGCTTCAGAGCGTTGTAGGCGTGCGGATCGGAAACAACAATATTCTTTGCGCCACTGTGCCTGATGGCTTCGGTGTTCTGGTCCCGCAGCAGGAAAAACAAGGTCTCTTCACCGAATCGGCGCGCTTCGTGTCCGCTGTCCTTTTCCTTGGACCCGAGAATGCCGAAGTGTTTCTGCAGTTCGTGAAGAATTTGTGCCGTAGCTCTCGCGATCGGCTGCATTCGATCGTCATACGACGTAATGCTGTCCACGAAGTAGAGCGTCTCAACTCCATCACCGTTCACTACCGGAACGCTAACCGGTTGTTGTTTAGTCCACTCGGCACGCCTGATCTGCAGCTTTCCATACGGATTGCCTCGACTCTCCAGAGCCCTCATCGGTTTCTGCAGGCTGGCAGGAACCTTGCCGGAATCGACAAGTCCGCGTCGCAGATCGACAACCTTGTCGATGTACTCGATTAGCAGAGGGCATTCTTCTTCGCAGGCACCGCACGTGGTACACGACCAGATTTCATCTTCGGAATAGACCTCCCCCACCAGCGACTTCGATGTTCGAGACTTCCCGAATACCGGATAGTGATCGAAGCAGTAATCACGAGCCTTGATGGTGAGGAACCGCGGGGACAACGGCCGTCCCGTAGCATTCGACGGGCACTGATCGGAACAGCGTCCGCAGTCCGCGCAGGAATAGAAATCCAGCATCTGCTTCCAGGTGAAGTCCTGAAAACACTTGACCCCGAACGACTGTGTCGCCGTGAGTTCTTCTTGCGAAAGTCCCCAATGGACAGGCTTGAGTTGCTCGCGATCCAGCTTGGCGAAGTAAACGTTGAAGAGTGAAGTCTCCACGTGAAACTGGATCCCAAACGGGCGATAACACAACAGCACATAGAAATTGATGACGTGGGCCAGATAGGATCCGCGGTAAACCTGCTCCAACGATTCAACGGAGAACTTCGCCATGACTTCGCGCAGGGCCCAGGGCAATGACATCGTCGCCAGTTTCTCCGCAGGTTCACCGAGTCGCTGTTGCAGAAGCGACTTGCTCGCCTCGTAAGCTCCGTCGGCCAGCATAAGCGTTGCGATCAACGCCAGCAGAAAAATCGCATCGCCAGTATGGGCACTTCCAAATCGCGCCGGAACGTCATAGCGGGACGGCCTGAACACAAGTCTTCGAATCGCCGCGACGGTAACGCACGAAATTACGACCGTCGCGGCATACTGCGTGACTGAGTCATAGATCTGGCCAGTTACACCAGGAAATGTCGGGACCTGGAATCCAGGCCAGACACCGAGCAATAGAAGGGAGAGCGCACGGATCACCAGGATCAGGAAGCCGGAAAACAACAGGATATGGATGACGCCGGCTGCCGGATACCGAGGGTGCTTCCACTGTCCGAACCAGTACTTCATCACACGAGCAAGTCGGGCGAGGGGCTGGTCAAATCGGCGATCTTTCTGCCCAGCTGCAAGAGGCGCGAGTCGCCTCACCATGATGAACAGGAAGAGCGCCATCCCGAGCAGTTGAATCGTTGCAAACACCAACTGCCCGCGCACGCCAAAATACGTTGCATTCGCCGGTGATTGGATGTCGTACAGGATCACGATCGACATCTCCAGCTCTATAGGTTTTTCTTGCAGTGAGAGATTGATTGAAAGCTCGGAAGAACTCTCGCTCGGTGTCTCCGTGGCGGGGCGGAGGCTTGGGGGAAAGCAACCGAGTAATGAATGCTGGTTTCAGATCAAGTGCGAAAGGCTGTGCACTCGACGGGACGGCATTATCCGCGCTGACGAATTTTCGTCTGTGCTTCAGGTCACATGACAGTGGTACTACGGCAGTTTATGGCGCACGTTACCGTTTCGGAACGATGCGCCAAAGTGGGACAACTATCACGCGAATTCGTGCCGCGAGAGATAGACAAGCGGTCGTCGCAGTGCAACGATGCTGCCGTTCGAAGTAAACCCCACCCGTGGTAGTACAACGATTCTCCCGATGGAGGTCCCCCTCGTGCCTCATACATCTTTAACTCCATTCGACACTATCGAGAGCGCACAAGATTTCGTCGCTCTGCTCAACGAAACCATCATCGAAGCAAGAAAAGATATCGAAGTGGATTTCAATCGTGAACTCGATTGCCCGCCTTCACGCCATCGCGATGCTCTGCAAATCGCTCTGTATAGTCTGGAAAGGCTCGAAAAGCATATGACGAGCAGTCGCAGGATATTGAACGACCTTCGTTCCCTGCGTCGGCTGCTATTCGCCGAACGTCAATTTCATCGTGTCAAAGCTCTGGGGGGTAAATCCGCAGAGCCAGAGACACCCCCGTCCATCGTTGCATTAATACCGCCACCGAAGCGCGTCGGAATACCAGTAGCATCAGCCACGGTCACTGCACGGCGATCGATATCAGCGTGATTTTGAGGTAACCCATGGCACACACCACTTTCTTTGCAGACAGCCTTCATTATGGCCGCGAACTCGTCCATGCCGGGATCGATGGTCTCCGCGTGGGAGATCGACTGACATCACAGGTACAGGAAGCGTGTGTCGCGCGCTTGGCGCGAAAGTCGCTCTGGGCGGCCGCACTCGGAGGCAGCGTCGCGTTTGTTCTATGCGGGGTAATCGTCAAGCGCGAACACCGCCTAACGCCGGTGTTAGCCTGTGGCGCCGGGGCCTTTTGCGCCGATTTTTTGTGGCGCACTCGGTTAGTTCGATCGAAGATGATGGAGTGTGCGGAAAAAGAGATTGAAAAAGTTCGAGACCAGCACTGGCTGGCTTCTCACCCCATTGACTACGCTTAGTTTGCCCTTATTCTGATCTTTATCTTCGATCGCGACGAACTGTCTGGGTGGCAGGGATAAGGCTCCTGTTGTCACCAAGTGCGCAACAGTCGGTCATCATGCGTAACGGCGTTGTCACCAAATCGGCAACAACAGAGAAGATAAGATCGCTCGCCGGAGAAGCACTTCCTGGAAGCGCTTGACGAACTCACTCATCTCAAGATCGAGTTCATCAGCTTGCGGGTGAACATCAACATCGGCGGCCCGCCGGGTCGCGCTATGATCGTGATCACCGGCGCCATCGCCGAATTAGAACGCACCCTGATTATCGAACGCGTTCGTGCCGCGAGACGCGTTCCGGTTAAAAAACTTGCTGATAAGGGGCAAGGCCCTCTAGCTACCTCCAGCACCGCGCGCAAAGGGACATTCGGCGCGGTCCAGCGAGGCTTGGCGTCCCTTCCATCCGCCCGTACGATGGGCGACCGAGACCTCGTAGATGCCGCGACGTGCGGCGAGGATGGGGTCGTCCGAAAGCTCGATGCCGTCGGTCACGCGGGTAGGGTCGTGCATCATCACCGGATCGCCGATCTCCTCGACGCTCGTCGGAGCCGTGATCGCTAGCCGCCCAACCGTCACGCGTTGGCGGTCGTCCGGCCACGGCGCGTTCGGGTCGTCGAGCGGATCGCCCTCGCCGGCCAATTGCAGCACCAGATCGAACTTGACGGGGCCTTGCAGCAGCCGTGCCTCGAGCTCTTCGAACAGGTGAGACGGCGGCTTTTTCTGCAACTCCTCGAGTGGCTGACCCGCCACACCGGCTTCGGGCTCCCAGTGATAGCGCGCGTACACTGCGTCCCCGGCGGCATTGACAAAACGGAAAGCGTGGAGGGCATGGAACGCAGTGCGGGCAAAGCTCACCGCGGCCGGAGCATTCATCGCAAGTCCGACGGCGTGCGCGATCCATGGACGAGATGCGAGGAACTGCTTGACTTTGGCCGGATCCGGCTGGCCGGTTGCAGGATCGGGTTGGCCTACCTGCAGGGCTTCCAACGTCTCCTCAGGCGTCCGAGTGAAGAACAGCGGAATCGGAATAGCAACGAGATCCGTCACCGTACCATCGGGCAGGTAGAACCGCGTGGCCATGGAGACGGCGGTGGCCGGCCCAAACGGATTCCCCGACACACGGTTGGAATGGCGCACCGTTACTGGCACCGGCTGTCCTTGAAAGTGCACGGCACGGCTGAGCTTCCGAGCTTCCGGCGTCGCTGTGAAGGTTCCTTTGTAATAGCGGCCTTGCGCATGGACTCCACGATACCCAGGATGAAACCCCTGGAAGTCCTTATGGATGAGGTCCACGAGCTGCTGCGCGAGACGGTACTGATGGCTCTTCATATCGATCTCCTGGCAAATATAGTTAGCTGGCAGCATCCAGCATTTCGTCGAGCGCCTTCTTGACCTTCAGCGCCTTCCACACGTCGCGCACGGACGCATCGGTATAAGCGCCGTAGAAGGCCATCGCCGA
>DASTGW010000510.1:0-2078 GCA_035718705.1 Terriglobales bacterium
CTGGCCATCGGCATCGGCGCCAATACTGCCGTCTTTACGGTTGTGAACCGCGTTCTCTTCAAGCCGCTGCCTTATCCGGATTCTGATCGAATCGTGTCGCTTTGGCTAACTGCACCCGGTGCCGCAGGTCTGGCCGATTTCCAGAAGGGTCTTCCGCTGTCCGCGTCAATGTACTTCGCTTTCAGCGAAAACAACAAGACATTTCAATCGCTCGGTGTATGGTCTAGCGGCAAGGCCAACATCACCGGACTGGCACAACCGGAAGAGGTAAGTGTCACCTATGTCTCGGACGGAGTTTTTGAGACTCTCGGCGTTCCTCCATTGGCTGGCAGGCTTCTGTCCGCGGCAGATCAGGTGCCCAACGGCCCGCGCAGCATCGTTCTGAGTTACGGATATTGGCAGCGCCGCTTTGGTGGTGATCGTTCGGTCATCGGCCGTAACGTGATGATGAATTCGAAACAGCGAACCATCGTCGGAGTTACACCGCGAGGCTTCCAGATTTCCGATCATGACTTCGACGTGGTTGCGCCCTTCGCATTCGTTCGTAATCAGCAACAACTGGCAGGTTTCGGATATCAAGGAATTGGCCGCCTCAAACCGGGCGTCACCATCGAGCAGGCGAACGCAGACATCGCCCGCACGATTCCCATATGGATGGACTCGTTCACCAATGGCCCCGGATCTGACTCGCACTTCTATATCAAGTGGCGCATTACACCCGATTTCCATTCGCTGAAAGACGAGGTGGTTGGAAATATCGGCAGTGTGCTTTGGATTGTCCTGGGCACTATCGGCATCGTGTTGATGATCGCGTGCATGAACGTTGCAAATCTCCTTCTGGTACGCGCCGAAGCACGCCAGACGGAACTTTCGGTCCGGTCAGCATTGGGCGCGGGGCGCGGAAGAATCGCACGCGAAATGATTTTTGAAAGCGTATTTCTAGGACTCATTGGAGGCGTGCTCGGAATCGCGGAAGCTGGCGAAGCACTAAGTTATCTTGTTTCAGTTGGACCGGCGAATCTTCCACGCCTGCATGAGATATCTCTCGATGCCGGTTCGATGATTTTCTCCGTGGTTCTTTCCCTGCTTTGCGGATTGTTATTCGGTTCCATTCCTGCGTGGAAGTACTCGCGAAACAACGTAACCGTCGGCCTCGGCGCAACCCGCACCACCAGCACCAGTCGCGAGCGTGTCAGGTCTCGCAATGTTCTCGTCGTCGGCCAGGTGGCAATGGCTCTTGTTCTCCTGGTTTGCGCTGTGCTCATGATCAGAACGTTTCAGCAGCTTCGCAGAGTCGATCCCGGCTTCAGTGATCCGTCGAGTGTGCAAACACTGCGCATCGCCATTCCGGATTCACTCGTCGCTGATCCAGTGGCCGTTGTCCGTATGGAGAACAACATCGCCGATAACATCGCTGCGATTCCCGGCGTCAGTTCTGTAGGCTTTGCCCAGACCATGCCTATGGAAAACTCCGGGCACGGGTGGAACCTGATTTATCTGGAAGGGAAGACCTACGCGGGCGATCCACCGATCCGCTACTACAACTACGTTTCCCCAGGCTACCTGCAATCTCTGGGTACCCAACTTCTCGCCGGACGCGACTTTACCTGGAAGGAAACCTACGAGCAGCTGCCGAGAGTGATCGTCTCGGAAAATCTCGCGCGCGAAGAGTGGGGCAGTGTCAATGCAGCGATCGGGAAGCGCATGCGCGAAGCCCCGAGTATGCCGTGGAATGAGGTAATCGGCGTGGTAAAAGATGCACGCTACGACGGCGTGAATGAACGGGCCCCCGCCATCATCTATTGGCCTCTCATCAGTACCACTCCATGGATGGGAAAAAATACGCCACGCTCCGTCGGCTTCACGATTCGCAGCAACCGTGCAGGAACAGAAGCCTTCCTGAATCAGGTGCAGCAGGCAGTGTGGAGTGTGAATGCCAACCTTCCGACCGCCTTGTCGCGAACGATGCAGGAAATCTACTCGAAATCTCTGGCGCGCACGTCCTTTACTCTCGTCATGCTGGGCTTTGCCGCTAGCATGGCTTTGGCACTCGGAATTATCGGAATCTACGGCGTGAT
>DASTGW010000511.1:0-5737 GCA_035718705.1 Terriglobales bacterium
ATTGCTGCGCCTGACGAGGCACTTCAGTCCGTGCTTACGCGCCTTCACGAAACCGAGGTGGCCACCATACCTATCGTCGACAACGGCCACTTGGTGGGGCTAATCACGATAGAAAATCTGGCCGAGTACCTCATGGTGCAATCGGCTTTGGCGGAATCGGAGAAGAAGAGAGGTGATGTCCGCTTCAAGGCTGACTTCCTGGCCGTGAACAGGCGCGCGATAAGCTAAAGCACCGACGGAGCAAGGGCCGACGCCAACGTGGGTCCTTGTCTCCCCTCGAATGCTGTCATTCCCGCACTTGAAATTCGTCAAGACGCACTGCCGGCGTTCAACGTCGGAACTGAAACCAGCCATGGATAGGGGATTCCCATGGCAACCGACATCGCGTTCTTTTTAGGCGTTCTCTCTCTCTCGCCGGAAACCGCATCTCGCCATCTGCTCGTATTTTCTTGCTTGCTGTCGCCACAGTGGACGATATCGGAGCGATCTTGGGATCGCGATCTTCCACACCGACGACGTCATCTTCATTCCACTGATGTGGTTTGCAATCCTGCTCTTGGCCACCTGCTGATGAAGAGAGTAGGTGTTCGTACGCCTGCCGCTTACATTCCCGTTGGAGTACTGTGCTGGTCTGCTCTTTTGAGTTCAGGTGTCCATGCGACGGTTGCTGACGTAGGCGTGTTTGCCGCATCAGTTTTATCGGGCGCTGTGGGCTTCGTTCTGCTCAGATTCGCTCGTTTGGCTGCAAGTTTACAAACCCACAGACCTCATATTAATCAATCTAAAAAGTAGATGTATTGGTTCCAATCTATCTATTAGTTCTATGACCCGCATTGTCATCAAATAACCCTGAACACGGCAAACGGGGAGAATCACTTTATGAACCGCTTGAAGACAATCATCTTGTTGGCAACCTTAACGGCTTTATTGATGTGGGCGGGCCAGGCTCTGGGAGGACACGCCGGCATGTGGCTTGCGCTGGTTGTTGCCGCCGCTATGAACATTGGGGCTTACTGGTTCTCTGACCGCATTGTGCTGCGCATGTATCACGCGCGGGAAGTCAGTCCTGTACAGGCGCCTGAACTTTACGCCATGGTCCATGACCTGGCGGCGAGGGCGGACCTTCCGATGCCGAAGGTCTACATCATCCCCGAAAAGGCGCCCAACGCTTTTGCCACCGGTCGTAATCCCCAGAACGGAATTGTTGCTGTAACCGAAGGACTGCTGCGCATCCTCGACCGTCGTGAAGTCGCGGCGGTGATTGCGCACGAATTAGGACATATAAAGCATCGTGACACATTGATCATGGCAATCGCGGCCACGTTTGCCGGCGCTTTGAGCATGCTTGCCAACGCGGCGATGTTTGGTTCGCTGCTGGGTGGTAGCCAGTCCTCGGAAGACGAGGGAGGCGGCAGCCCGCTTGCAGGCTTGTTGGGCGTTCTGATTGCTCCGATCGCGGCGACGCTGGTCCAGATGAGCATCTCGCGTGCGCGTGAGTTCATGGCCGACGAAGCAGCCGCGAGATACACCGGTGCGCCTCGGGTTTTGGCCAGCGCTCTGCGCAAGATCGAAGCCTGGAGTCACAAAGTCCCCATGCACGCTGGATCTCCGGCGACAGCACACCTGTTCATTCTCAACCCATTCAGTATGCGAGGAGTGGGGAGTCTGTTCAGCACTCATCCTCCGACCGAGGAGCGAGTCGCCCGGCTACTCGAGATGGACTCCGACCGCTTCGTGGCCGCTGCCTGAGGAGGAGAACATGCAAACTGTTCGTACCGCCCTGGGGCTCGTTTTGATCGTAGCCGGACTGGTAGCCATTCCAGTTCCGGTATTACCAGGCATACCTCTTTTCGCAGCCGGCGTGGCGATGCTCGGAAGTGATCACGCGCTAATCCGCTCCGGTCGGAGTTGGCTCAGTAAGAGAGGGATTCTGAAAAGTGAAACAAGAAGTGCTTCGAACTAGCTAGGAAGATCAACCATGACCTACTTTCCGTTTGCGGACTACTGGTGGTTTTATGTCGCCTTTACCGGCTTCGTGATCGCGTTGCTGGCGTTGGATCTCGGGGTTTTCCATCGCAAGGCTCATGCCGTGTCTTTTCGCGAAGCCAGCATCTGGAGCGTCATATGGATCAGTCTGGCGCTCGCCTTTAACTTTGGGCTGTACCAATATGCGGTCTGGAAGTTTTCGCGAGATCCTCGGCTCCTGCAGACGCTCGGGTTTGATCCGGAGTCGGCCGCCAGACAAGTAGGGTTGGAGTTTCTTACCGGCTACGTCGTCGAAAAGACTCTATCGCTTGACAACATCTTCGTATTCGTTGTCGTGTTCACCTTTTTCGCGATTCCGGCGATCTATCAGCATCGCGTCCTTTTTTACGGAATTCTTGGAGCACTGGTCTTCCGGGCCGTTTTCATCGTGTTGAGCTCAGCGCTACTCCAGTACCACTGGGTCATTCTCCTTTTTGGCGCTTTGTTGATTCTTACCGGTCTAAAACTGATGTTTGCCCCGGACAAGAAGATCGATCCCGAAAGAAACCCCTTAATCCGGCTATTTCGGCGGTTCTTGCCTATTACCTCCCAACTGCATGGCGAGCGGTTCTTTGTGCGAGTGAAAGGCGTGCTGTACGCGACGCCTTTATTGCTGGCCCTGCTCTTCGTCGAAATGAGCGACATCATCTTCGCCATCGATTCCGTGCCCGCGATCTTCGCACTCACCCGCGAGCCATTAATCGTGTTTACATCCAATGTGTTTGCGATCCTCGGCTTGCGGTCCCTCTACTTCCTGCTCGCCAGTGCGGTAGAACGCTTCGCCTTGTTGAAGTACGGCCTCGCGCTGGTACTGGTGTTTGTCGGTTTGAAGATGGTTTGGCTGAATGACGCCTTTGGCGGAAAGTTTCCCATCGGCTGGTCATTGGGAATAATAGGTTCGGTCATTACGACATCAGTTATTTGTTCGCTCCTGTCGACGCGCCGAGAATCCCTCAAGCTGCCGAAACCCGCAGCATAGTCGCGCCGGTCTCAATCAGTTACAACCCAATTCAAACTTCTAGTTGACCAGATGACTGTTCTTCACGCGAGCTTTCTGCACGCGACTGTCAACCATGTCGGTCATCTGCGCAACCGCCCGCTGCTGTGCTTCCGGGCTCGTCCGCCAGTCGTCGGTGCGACAGTGCCTTCGCCCTTGGGCTGCTAAAGAACAGCAGGTGTTACATCGGGCCACGACTGAAAACGTTCAATGTTAGCGATCGACCCGTGCTGATGACGTCCTGAAAGTGGTACTACGTTTTGAAAACAAACTGGCTCTTTACGGAGGCCACATACGGCGGCAGACTAACGGAGTATTACCCTGCGTGTGGAATAGCACTGCTGCATTTATTTTCGGCGGCGCGGAATGTGAAACGTAGGTCGACCCTGGGTCTGTGTAGATATGTCACTTGACGTAGGCAGGTTTTCCGAACGCGCAATTGAAAAGATTGCCAACTCATACATCTTCGCCTTCGCTGTGTGGGGAGCCGTTTGCCTGCTTTCAATCCCTGAACACAAAGCTCTGCTGGGAGCCCAGGCAATTAATTCCTATTATCTCGAGGCGATGGCGGTTCGCTTTGCCTCCATAGCCATCCTCACACCGCCGGTGTTTTACTTTGCTAAGCGATTTGCGTTCTCCCGCGCGCGGGCATGGCATAGCGTTCCTATTTACCTGCTCGGTTGCATCGTCTTCAATCTTATTTATTCCATATGCCGGTGGGCATTTGCTCCGTTGTGGAATCCTTCCACGCAGACATTTGCCGCCAGGAGCCTGGGGTCGGTTGTTTACAGTTCGTTCGCCGACGTGACGCTGTTCTATTGCGCGATCCTGCTCGCCGGAAATGCTTCTCTTTATCGTGACCACTCGAAAGATGCAGCCACGGAACGAGCTTTATTGAGGCAGGCGCTTGCAAATAGTGAACTCGACGCGCTCACAGCCAAGATTCGCCCGCACTTCCTGTTTAACGTACTCCATGGCATCACAACGTTGATGGACAACGACGTGGGCCGTGCGAAATTCATGGTCCTTCGGTTATCGACTCTTCTCAGAACGAGCCTGCGGTACAGCAGTTCCGATGTTGTGCCGCTCACCGAAGAGTTGAATTTCGTAACCGCATATCTGGAGTTGGAAAGGATGCGGCTGGGGTCCCGTTTGAGAATGGAATGGCATGTCGAGCACGCAACGCGCCCTTGCCTAGTGCCACACCTTGTCTTGCAGCAACTTATTGAGAACGCAATCGTGCATGGCATCGAGTCAAGCCGGAAGGGCGGCTATATCGACGTGATCACGGTCCGAGCGGCGGGATTCATGTACGTAACGGTGAAGAATAGCATTGGCGAAAAGAGGAACTCCGGAATTGGAATTGGGCTTGCGAGCATTCGCGCCCGACTCAGCAATATTTACGGTGAAGATGCGTGGTTGCATTTCACCGTCGAGTCCGAGGCCATCGCGACTATGTGCGTTCCCGCTCTTCATTACGGAGAACTCAATGCTAATTATTCTTCGGACGAGACCGACAAAGTTAAAGCGTACCGCTTAGGAGAGGGATAACTGTTTGCGCAGAGTGAAGCTCTTGGGCTGGATCTTGGGACCGCAAGAGCTCCTTTAAGGCCTTCTAAAGCAACTTCTGTTAGCGATTCCGTTAAGCACAAAAAAGGGTGGGCCAAGAGGCCCACCAAAGTTGCTTCCTAGGAGGAAGAATTCGATGGTTGGTTATATGCGTTGGGTCACCGAACGCGATACTGCAATGTGATAGGGCGGCGAAACGCATCAACGAAGTGCTTTGAAGTCGCTTCTAGTCGTGGCCACTAACAGTGAGTGATTGCAGTGGACCTATTCATTACCGCGTAACTGGATCTAGCGACGTCTCTCGGTTTCAGGGAAAGTTATTCAGAGGAGTAAGTTGCAGCTTAAGTCGGAGCGGATTGAAAGGAAGGACATGTTGCGCGTGTTGGTGGTGGATGATGAGCCCCTGTGTCGAGAAGCGTTGTCGACACTGCTCGAAGAACGTGCCGACATCGCCGAACATGACGTGGCGTGCGATGGGGTGGATGCGCTCAATAAATTGTCGCAAAGCAATTACGACGTTCTCTTGTTGGACATCACTATGCCCGAATTATCCGGCTTGGAAGTCGTGGACCGATTACAAGAAACCAGAGAACGGTTACCGACGATCATTTTTATAACCGCTCACACGGAGCACGCGATCGCGGCGTTCGATAGACACGCTCTCGACTATATCGTGAAGCCGTTCGTCCCGGATCGTGTGAATGAAGCAATCGATCGTGCGACACAGGTATCGGCTGCTTCGCGCACGGCAGCCTTGATGGACGCTTTGGCAGAGCTTCGGTCCGTAGAGAGATCTGGACCCCGCCGAATTGCAGTCAAAACGCAAAACCAGATCATGTTGGTGGACCCGACAGAGATATTTGCCGTCGTTGCAGACGGTAATTACGTTCTGCTGCATCGGAAGAATGGTTCGAGCATGGTGCGCGATTCTATCTCCTCGGTTGCAGAAAAGTTGGAGCCGTATGGTTTCGTCCGCATTCATCGGTCAGTCCTGGTGAACTCGTCGCATGTCGAGCATTTCTCTCCTTTGTTCTCGGGTGAGTACTCTCTCACGATGCGCGGAGGCCAGCGCTTCACTGTATCCCGCACGTACAAGAAAAATCTGCGGCTGTTTGCCGGCCTCGGCATTGGTAGTGAAAGTTTTTA
>DASTGW010000512.1:0-4726 GCA_035718705.1 Terriglobales bacterium
TGCTAAGTGCTGGTGAACTGGCCAGTATTGGACTTCGTTGTGCCAACATCGTCGGGAATGGAAGCGGCGCCGGAATTTGCAAAGCCTGTACCCAAGGGGGACAGTAAGTAGCAACGTTCGCTAAAGGCCCGGCTACCGACATGAGTAGCCGGGCCTTGCTCGTAAACGCGGAGCGCTTCACTTCACACTTCGTCGCTCCTGCGACCTATTTCACAATCGGGAGTCCAGGAGGGATTTCCTTCCACTGCGACGCTACCCACGCATGCGACGGGTCGACTGTGTTGGCCAACGATCGCGCGCTTCCCGCAAGAAAATTAAGGTAGTAAGTGTTGTAACCGTGCCCGGCAACAACCGGATGATAGCCATCACGAATCAAGACGGCATCGCCGTCGCGCGCGGTCACTACCGTCTCCTTGGATCCATCGGAAGAATACAGCCGCTGGAGTGCAAAGGCGTTTGGGTGCTCGAAGCGATAGTAGTAGATTTCGTCGAGATCCACTTCCTGCGGAGGCTTGTGAACTTCGTGTTTGTGTGGAGGAAAGCTCGACCAGTTCCCTCCGGGCGTGTAAACCTCGACGGCGATCACCCGGTCCGCCGGGAAATCAGGAGGCATGACGTCGACGATCTGGCGCGAGGCATTCTCTCCGCCACGCAGTGAAGACTTCACTGTGTCCGGTGTCACCAGTCGTGGTTCGAGTTTCGCCTGTGACGGCACGCGGCATTCGGCAAACTCGCAGGCGGTTGTCGCGGTAATCACCGCGCGATGCCCTGCTGGGAGATACAGGGCATAGGGGAATCCGTCGAAAACGTTGGCACGTTTACCGATCTCTTTCGCGCCGCTTCCCCAGTCGGCTGCACACTTTCCACCCAGCAGAACAAGGGCAATCTCCTCCGACTTGCTGTGGACCTCATACTTTTCACCGGCCTGGAGCCGACGGACGAAGAAACTCATCCACTCCCACTGGGCCCGCTC
The DNA here is from genome assembly GCA_035718705.1 of Terriglobales bacterium. Classification (GTDB taxonomy): domain Bacteria; phylum Acidobacteriota; class Terriglobia; order Terriglobales; family Acidobacteriaceae; genus DATMXP01. The sequence continues at coordinate 974 of DASTGW010000512.1, forward strand.
GCGAGGGAGATAAAGGAGAACTCCGGTGTCTGCCGGGGAAGAATGAAAGACGTCTTCGCGCGCCATGAGTGCACCTGTTTTCAGAGATTGAGCTGACCGCCCCTAACCGCTTAGGAATATAGGTTCGGGAGCTTTCGGTGTCAAATGAAAGGATTGTGAGAATACTACTTGGCCCGTGCCGCGGAGCGCCTCGCCGAACCGTTGCGCGGAGTCCGAAGGGCAAATCCACACGACTCGCGAACGCGTAATTGCGCTTCGAGCTTGATACATTGTGGCTTCAGTCGAGGATCACTAATGCGTTCGACGAGGACCTCGGCTGCCCGTGCGCCAATGTCGTACTTCGGCAGTTCCACGGTGGTCATACGGGGATGAAAGAATCCCAACCACGGATAGTCGTCGAAACTCACGGCGGCAAAATCTTCGGGACACCGCAAACCAACTTCTTCCGCCGCCTTCATAAAGCCCACCATCATCATGTAGTTCGCAATGACGACGGCTTCCGGCCTGCGGGGAAGGATCGCAAGACCCGCGCGATAGCCGGAGTCCATACGATAGTCGCCCGCAAACAGCAGCTTGGGATCAAATTCAACGTGGTGCGATTCCAGCGCCTTTTGGAAGCCTTCGCTGCGTTCCTTTGCATTGCTCACATTGGGCGGCCCGCCGACGAATGCGATGGACTTGTATCCGAGATTGGCCAGGTGAGAAGCGGCGTCAAAGGCGCCCTTACTGTCGTCAGAGAGAACCACATCTTCACTGATGTCGGGGCTTGTGCGCATCAGCATCACAATGGGAATTTTCGATTCGCGCAGTCGCCGCCGCAGATCTTCGCCGATCGGCGCCGGGGTCTTTGCCAGAAGTATGCCATCCACGCGTCGGGACATCAGGAACTCCAGGTAGTGCTCCTCCTTGCCCGGTTGATCGTCACTGTTGCAGAGCAGAGCGCTATAACCGGATTTCTGCAGGACATCTTCCGCGCCGCGCACCACCAGCGGAAAGAACGGGTTGGAGATGTCCGGAACAATGACGCCGACCGTAAACGTTTTGCGCTTGGCCAATCCGCGGGCGACCAGATTCGGCCTGTAATTCAGCTTCTCAATGGCGGCCTGAACCCGCCGTTTGGAGGCCGCGCCCACCTGGGCGTTATTGATGACCGCCGACACGGTGAATACAGAGACGTTGGCCTCTCGGGCCACGTCGTAAATATTCGGCAGCTTACCTGTCGCCTTGGTTCGGGTGGCAACAGTCTGCTTCTTCTTTGGCATATGGTATGTAACCCCGGCGCGCGGAGAACTATGCCCCATTCCTCCAACAGCACGCAAGAGAGTTCCCTTTGGTGGATGGCGAAGTATATTATTCTAGAATCTAAGCGGTTAGGTAAATAGGCTGTTTCAGGATCTTAGCAGCCGTAAGACCCGACATCATGGAGGTGGCGAATGCCTGGCGTTGCAAATCCCCACGAATTGTTGAACTTTGCAAACGGCGACTGGGTGAAACCGGGCGCGACATCGTTTCTTGAATTCCGCAATCCGGCCAGCGGCGAGGTTCTTGGGCGCGTGCCCGACAGTAGCCCTGCGGATGTCGACGCGGTTGTGCGCTCCGCGGCGGCAGCCTTTCCGCAGTGGCGGAGAACACCTCCCGAAGAACGAATTCAATATCTCTTCAAAATGAAGGACGTGCTCGAAAGGAATTTTGAGCTGATTGCCCGAACCACGACCATCGAAAATGGCAAGACAATCAACGAGTCTCGCGGTGAACTGCGACGCGCCATCGAGAACGTGGAAGTCGCCTGCGGCATTCCGACGCTCATGCAGGGCTACAACCTGGAAGACGTGGCCAGTGGCATCGACGAAATCATGATCCGCCAGCCGCTCGGAGTGGTTGCCGCAATCACGCCTTTCAACTTTCCGACCATGATTCCCTTCTGGTTCCTGCCGTACGCGATCGCGTGCGGGAACACGTTTATCCTGAAGCCCTCAGAAAAAGTGCCGCTCTCTTCCGAACTCATATTCAAGCTGATGAGCGAGATCGGTCTGCCCAAGGGTGTTCTGAATCTTCTGAACGGTTCGCGAGCGGCCGTCGATGGCTTGCTGCAACACCCTCAGGTGAAGGCCATCAGTTTCGTCGGATCCACGAATGTTGCCCGCTACATCTATTCCGAGGCTGCGAAGTACGGCAAGCGGGTGCAGTGCCAGGGCGGAGCCAAGAACCACGCCGTCATTGCCCCTGACGCCGATCTCGAAATGGCAACGAAGATCGTTTCCGACAGCGCTTTCGGATGCGCAGGTCAGCGCTGCCTGGCTGTATCAGTAACCATTGCCGTGGGCGACGCTCAAAAGGAATTCACCGAGCGCCTCGTCAAGACGGCATCCGCTATCAATGTCGGCAACGGCCTGGAAGAGTCAGTGCATATGGGTCCCGTCATCACGGGCGAAAGTAAGCAGCGCATCGAGTCTCTGATCGCCGTCGGTGAAAAGGACGGCGGAAAACTCTTGCTGGACGGCCGTCGTCACGGGTCTTCAAAGAACGGTGGCAACTTCCTTGGTCCCACACTCTTTGCCGATGTGCCAGCCGCATCCGCGGTGGCGACGCAGGAGGTATTCGGCCCGGTGCTGAACGTTCTTCGGGTCGACACGCTGGATCAGGCGATCGACATCATCGCCGCAAATCCCTACGGAAACGCTGCATCGATCTTCACGTCGAGCGGAGCCCTGGCGCGTAAGTTCCGCTATGAAGCTCCCACGGGCAACATTGGCGTGAATATCGGAGTTGCTGCGCCCATGGCGTACTTCCCCTTCAGCGGATGGAAAGACAGCTTCCTCGGCGTGCTGCATGGACAGGGACGCGATGCCGTCCAGTTCTACACCGAACAGAAAGTGGTTGTGGAGCGTTGGCCGAAGGACTGGTCGCGCAAGTTCTAACGTAGTTTTATTTCCTAATTGCGAGGGTTTCTTATGGCCCAGGTAGCAGCCCACAAAAGTTCGCTCCGTCAGATGACGGAGACCACTCCCACCTGTCTCTGGAACGACTCCGCCTCGGTCGAGGAACTCACCTACTCCATCGAGCACGGTGCCGTGGGAGCAACCTGTAATCCAGTGATTGTGCTCGACGTCCTGAAGCGCGAAATGGCTTACTGGAAGGACCATATCGCCCGCCTCATTCGCGAGATGCCCACCGCCACCGAGGGCCAGATTGGCTGGCGATTGGTGGAAGATGTATCCAAGCGCGCTGCTGAACTACTGCTGCCCGCTTTCAAGCAGCACAACGGGAAGAACGGACGTCTCTCTGTCCAGACCGATCCACGTCTGTTCCGAGACACTGACGCTCTCGTCGCGCAGGCGCAGCACTTCTCGGAGCTGGCGCCGAATATTATCGTGAAACTCCCGGCGACCTCCGCCGGTATTCGTGCGATGGAAGAAGCCGTTTATCGCGGCGTGTGCATTAATGCTACGGTTTCCTTTTCTCTTCCGCAGGCGCTTGCCGTAGGAGAGGCTGTAGAAAGAGCCCTGGTCCGCCGCGAGCGTGAAGGAAAGCCGCAGCTTCCTCTTGGATCCGTCTGCACTCTGATGGTCGGCCGTCTCGATGACTGGCTCAAGGTCCAGGCCGACAAGGAAGGTCTAATCCTCGACCCGGGTGCGCTCGACCTTGCGGGCGTGGCCGTTTTTAAGAAAGCGTACAGCATCTACCGCGAGCGAGGATATCGCACGCGGCTCCTGTCCGCCGCATTCCGCAATCATTACCATTGGAGCGAACTGA
>DASTGW010000513.1:0-5292 GCA_035718705.1 Terriglobales bacterium
GTCCTCGTGAAAGCGATAGGCCACTAAGATGAATTAATTTCGTCACGTGATTTCGCGTGACAAACAAAATCGCCCGGCTCCGCCGGGCGCGTTTCACCACTAAAGCCTCTTACGTGTTGTCTTCCTTTTGCACCGCTCCCGCTTTCCTTATCTCGATGTTCCCGTGTTCGTTGTTGATCTGCACCTTGGGGCCGCCGGTGCCGACGTTGCCCGTGGCGCTGGCATTATCGCGTTCCGTGGTGACCTTCAGGCCGCTGAAGTCGGAGTTGAATTCGCCGTTGCGCGTACTGGCTTCAATCTGGAAGTTCGATTTTTCCGGTACCACAACCTGCACGTCGCCGGTGCGATTCTGAATCTCGATCGCGCCCAGCTTATTGCTGTGCACTTCCACCGAGCCGTTCGAGTTCTCTACCCGCAAGTCGCCAGAAATATCATCGATGTGGATGTCCTTGGACTTGGTGAGGAGTTTCATCGGACCGAGCAGATTGTTCGCGCGCAGATCGCCCGACTGCATGTTCAGATCGCCATCCAGCCGCGCCAGTTCCATGTCCGTACGGGACGTGCGGAACTCAACGCCCTTGGTGATCTTCGACAAATTTGTGTCACCGAAGTAATCGCCGTTGAGCTTTACCGTGCCCGTGACCTGGCCAATGGTGATGTCATTCACCTGGCCGTTCACGTTTACGTCGCCGGTGATCTTGCTGACTTGCACATCGCCTTTGCGCTGGTCGATATCTACGTTGCCGGTGATATCACTCAGTGACATGTCACCGTGCGACGTCGAGACTTTCACGTTCGCAGCGCGTTCGCTGATGTTGATGTCGCCATGCCTCGTCGCGATATCAGCCATCAAGCTTTTGGGCACCCAGATATCGAGGTTCGACGCTACTCCCGCCTTGCCTGCGGCAGCCGTGTTCGCATTCACGGTAACGACATTGCCGTCGATGCTGATGAGAGGCTGCGTCTGGCCATCGACCTTTGAAGCTTCGTTCTGATCGTTGGCGCGAATTTTCTTCGCGACGTCTACCTTCACCTTGGGGTCGTCCCAGGCGTGAACGGTGACATCGCCATGATCACTCAGCACGCGCAAAGTGCCGGTCTTTATGACGGCATCGGTGAGATCCTGCTGCTGGCTGGCGTTGAACGTGAACGTCTGGCCAAACATGCCCCAGAAGTCATCGTTGTCGCCCATGTCCATTTCGCCGCGGACGCCTTGCCAGTTCACGCGCTCAGCGCTGTTTGCGCCCATGCCGAGCATGACCAGGAAGATGATCATCAGCACGCCGCCTGCGCCCACACCGCGCGTTGCGTATCCTTGCTGGCGATCACGGTAGTACTCCAGCAGTCGTACCGAGCCCCACAGGATTAACAACAGCGGCCACAGTCTTGCGAAGTAGTGGCCGAACACTGGCATGCTGAGAGTGTGCGTCGTCAGCAGCAGGAAGAACACGCCGATGATGATGAGCACCAGCGGTCCTGCCAGCGAACGGCGCCGTGCATAGATCGGAACGACAGGAGTTGGGCTAGCCATTGTTCACCTGCCCCGGCCCGGTCTGCGATGGCGGCAGTGGCGGTACCGATTGCGGCTGCACCATCGCAACGTAACTCTGATGACCGTCGGTGGACGTCGTGGACTGCCACACCTTGACCAGGCCGATCACGATGAGCAGCACCGGCCACTGGAACCGCATGTGCCAGAACTCACTCAGCAGAAACAGAACGCCAAGCGTGATCAGCACCACTGGTCCCATGACCCCGCGACTCCGACACCGTGCGCAATTGCAGCGATATTCGTAGCTCATGACGTCCTCCTTACTCCTGCCTCGGCGTGGGCTCGCCCGTACCAAAGCGGCGGATAAAGAGCCAGATTCCCAAACCAATCAACACCAGCGGCCACATACGTCCGAAGAAATGGAAGCGCATCCAGCCCATCGAGTTCAGCAGGAACAGCACACCCAATCCGATCAGCACCACAGCCCCGACTGGACTGGGATCGCGATTCACTTCCTGCGCGGGCTGCACGTACACCGGTGCTGCTGGCGTGCCTGGAGCAAATCCTTGTACCGGGGCGCCTGCCACCGGCACCGTGTTCACCACCGTCGGCGGATGCGTGCCGCTACCAAACGTGCGCTCGATGCCGAAAGGATCGGGCAACGGCTGACCATAGAGTCTGGCCTTGGCCGTCTTGTAGGCGTCGAACACCATGTAGAACACCCAGAACGCGATCATCAATCCGGCGAACGCATGCGCGCTGTCGCTGATGTCGGAACTTTCGAATGCGATCAACGTGGCGAAAACTACGACATGAATAAGTCCTTTAATGAATTGGCCGTTGTACATCGCGCCCACGCCAGGAATGAAACCCAGCGCGAAAGCGAGTCCGGGACTTGGTGCGCCCGGAGCCGGCACTACTGGAATCGCCGTTGTCGCCGCACCCGGCTGGTTCACACGGTTGGCGAGGCAGTCCTCGCAGTAGATGACGCCATGCACCGTGTGCTTGCACGCATCACACATCGCTTTGCCACAGGTGCGGCAATAAGCGGTTGCTGCACTTTCGGGATGCACTGTGCAGTTCATGATTGTCTCCTCTGGGCCGTAAACCAGCTATCCACCAAATCACCTCCAAGCTGATCCGCTAACACCGTGTGCGGGTCGTCCTGGCTGTAGTTCTGGTAATTTCTCTGATCTGGCTGGCCCCCCTTCTTCTCATTTGGCTGATCCTTTTTTTGATCAGGCTTGTCGTCAGCCGGCGTTGCGGCTCGCCGCAAATCTCGTACCTTGGTTTCCAGTTCGTACACGAACCGGATGTTCTCGTAGTACCGCACCAGCTTGCCCGACGTTTCGTAGTAAGTCCGTTTGATAGCGCTCGGACGCAAATCCGCCGACTTAATGCTCGTCAGCTTTACGCCCGTGACATTCAGGATGAGCGTGATGGAGAAGAACGCCATGCCGAAACTCATTGCGAACCGCGGCTGCATCACCGTCGCCCACACCGGACGGAAGCTTGCGGGCAGATATTCCCGCATGCGATCCAGCCAGCTCTTTGGAGCTTCGGCTTTGGCTTGCGCCTGTACACCCGATGTCGCAATCAGCACCCGCTCGACGAAGCCCGTCGGCGGTTCCACTTCCGGCAACCCCTTCAGCCAGCTCAGGCCTGCCTGCGTCTCCGCGAACATTGCGGAGCACGCCGGGCAGGAGGCCAGGTGAGCGTCGAAGCGTACTCGCTTCGTGCCGCCCAGCGTGCCATCCAGAGCGTCAGCCAGGAGGGCGTCGAACTCAGCGCACTGCATACCGTTTTTGAGTTCTTCTGCCATTACGTTACCTGCCTATAAGTACGGGAAAGGAGCCTTGCAAGTTCCATACGACCCCGATTAATTCTTGACTTTACAGTCCCTTCCGGGACCTTAAGGGCAACTGCGATTTCCTTGTAGTCCATGTCCTGCAGATCGCGCAGAATCACCGCTTCCCGCAGCTCTGGACTGAGCTTCTGAATGGCTTTTTGGACCATTTCCTGGGTCTCTCGACGTTGGATTCGGTCGTCGGCGGAAGGACTCTGGTCCTGGATTTTGTCACCCAGAGAAAGTGAATCCTCCTCCTCCGTCAAACCGGCGTCCAGGGAGTCGGTCGCCCGGTCCTGCTTGGTCTTGCGGAAGTGGTCGACCAGGAGGTTTCGGGTCATGGTCATGACCCAGGTGGCAAAGGCACCCTTTTCAGGAGCATACGATCCCAAGGTGCGGTAGAGCTTGATGAAAACCTCTTGGGCGAGGTCCTCGGCGTCGTCGGTCGATCCCGTGAACCTATAGCAAACACTATAGATACGCCGATTGTACTGGCGGACGATCTCTTCCCAGGCTTCGGCGTCCCCCGCGATACAGCGGCGCACGAGTCCGACCACCACTTGGGCGTCGTCCACCCGAATCCCCCTTGGGAAACCCAGATCCCGGTCTAGGACCGCAGTAGCCACATCTGCGATACGAACGGGGTGGGACGAAAGTTCAGAACTGCCCCGAAAGCGGGATTGTATCAGCCATAACAGGGAAGGTAAGTGATTGAAATGGTGGGGCGAGCAATCCTGCTCGCCTGGATTTATGGATTATTGGATTTTCGCGGAGATGGATGTTTAGTCGGCAGCGAAGGAATCGCCACCGTGCATCAGGAACTCCGTGAGTTCCTGGTCGATTTCGTGATCGAGGTCTTCTGCCAGCTTTAACAGCACGGTTCGAGTTTCCGGCAGCAACTTCGCGTTCTGCAGCAGGACGGTGACCTGCTGTCGCTCTTGACGCAGACGTTCTAGCTTGCTCACTTCGGACCCTACTTACACAACTATGCTTTTTTCGGCCAGGTTGCTGGTTGTGATGGCGAGTTCTGTCACAAAAGTTGCCATTGGAGCGGCTTTTCGCGGGAAAGTTTCTTGTGGGTTAATTTGGAATCTACGGCAGGTTTGGTGAATCACTTTCTGCATGCCAGTGAATAATCGCGCACAAGTTCTTCCTGCCAGCTTTAGCTTTGCACTGCTGATCTTGCGCATCGCCGTTGCGATGGTATTTCTCTACCATGGATCAGGAATTCTCTTCGGCGTACTGGGCGGTCCGGGACCTGCAGGCTTCGCTGCTTACAAACACTGGCCCGTCATCATGGGTTATCTCGTAGGAATGGCACAGGTCGGGGGTGGACTCGCGACGTTATTCGGCGTGCTTCAGCGCTTCGCCGCATTGTGCATCATGATCGTGATGCTCGGTGCAATTTTCACTGTGCACATTCATAACGGATTTAGTCTTCCGAACGGATATGAATTCGCACTAACGGAATTCCTGCTGGCGCTGGTGCTCTTCCTCACTGGACCCTGAGAATATTCGCTTGGACGAGCGTTACATCCCGCGCTGCACCGTTACTAATTCGTAGTTCGTTACTCATTAGAACTTGTAAGTGAACTCTGTGTATCCAAAACGCGAAACATTCCCTGAAGGATAGATCGATCGGATGACGCTCTGCCCCCAGAGGTTCGCGAAATATCCGCTGACATTAAGCCTGCGCGTGAGTTGATAATCCACACTCGCGTCCCACAGATTGCCGAACCCTCGATGACCATTCGCGGTGCGGCCGGTGTAACCAAACGTGCGTGGTTGAAAAGCGCCACCGCCTTGGTACCAGAGATCTTTGCGCGAAGCTAAAGCGAGATTGTGAAACTCGGACCGAATGTTCCACTTCGTTCCCGGACGCAGAATTACCGTCGCCGAAGCGTCTTGCATGTTCTGCATGTCGTACAACGGATAACGGGCGTACCAGCGAGGC
>DASTGW010000514.1:0-2553 GCA_035718705.1 Terriglobales bacterium
TGATCGGCGCCAAGCGTGATGGCTCTCCCAACGATTGCGACATCCGCTCCGAACGCATTTCGCCACAGGGAGTCACTGATGATCGCCACATGATCGTGACCGTCCTGGTCTTCTCCCGGCGCGAAGTCGCGACCCAACTGCAGTCTCACCCCCAGCACAGATAAGAGATTCTGCGATGCCACTGTTGCCTGCAACTGCTGCGGCCCAGACCCGGTGATCAGAACTCGCTGATCTTCGCCCTTGTAGCTGTAGGCTGCCACTTGCTCGAATGATCTTGACTGCTCGCGCACATCGAGGAAGTCGCCGTAAGCGACCTGCAGTTTCCCGAAAGACGGATGCTGCTCCCACACCATCGCCAGTCGATCGGGATCGCCGTAGGGCAACGGCTTCAACAGCACCGACTCTACGACGGTAAACACCAGCGTATTGGCTCCAATCCCGATCGCGAGTGTCAGCACCACGGCAAGCGTGAACGACAGGTTCTTGCGCAAGACGCGCAGTCCGTACCGCAGGTCCTGAATCAGCGTGTGCATCGCGGGTTCTCCGAGTGAGTCCATCAGCCTAATTCCTTTTGACGGAAATTCCACTTGGCCGCTGCGGATTTAAGGGGCCAAGTGATGTTTCCTGCGCACGAGAGCCAAACCCTGTTTAGTAAAACAAAACGGCCGCCCGCAGGCGGCTGGGGGCGCCACCATCTCAACTAGCCGCTGATTTTTCGGACGCACAACTCCTGCCAGATCCCCAGGCCGACCGCCGAGAAATATCAACGACCTTCGAAGGCCGGAAATTTATTTTCGAAAATTTGGCAGGGTAACGACCTCAACTTGCTATTCTGAATACATAAGGTGGTGAAGACGCCAAAAGCTCGTCACCACCTTTCGTTCTTTGACAATCGAGTCGCCATCGAATGGTTCAACCGAAAACCGATGACCGAAAACCGATGACCGAAAACCTGGCTTCTACGGGTACTGGAAACTGGTTACTGAATACTGACTAACTCCTTTGTTTTGTTGGTCTGTGAAATAACTCCTTTATTTTCATGGTCACGGGGGAGGGGGGTATCGTCTGTCTCGTAAAATCCCTGTTTTCAACAAAACGCCGCTCTGGCTACTGATTTTCGCCCCAACCTGTGCTAAGGTTCTGTCTCCTTCCCCACACCGTTTTCCCATGCGACTGAGATTTCAAAAGCCCGCTGTCAATAGCAATCTGCGCCAACCCGCGCCGTCATTGCCCCCGAACTTGCAATCATCCGACTTGGCAGCTCTCTATCGCGCCGCTCGCGTCGGAGGAGACTTTTTCGAATTTGTTCGCGTGGGCGAACACCGCCTGGTCTTCGTGCTCCTGGATATCGCCGGAAAACGCGAAGAGGCATTGAACATCGCGGCTGCCGTTCAGGAAACACTGCGCGAGGTCGCCCCCAAGCTCTTCAGCCAGGCCGATCTCAACGAGTCCGACGCAGTCACCGATCTCGTTCTGCACCTGAACCAGTCGATCCTTGCCGCTGCCAACGGCGTGCGTTGCGCTCCCGGCTTCGTCGCCTGCTACGACGAGACCATGGGAATCGTCTCCTACATCAATGCCGGATTCGTTCCCGCACTGGTGCGTGACAACGGCTCGATCACTGCCCTTGAAGCCAGTGGCCTCCCGCTCGGCCTGTTCTCTCACGCCACTCACGACGCTCAGGTTTGTGTGCTGCCCGAAGGCGCTGCGCTGCTGCTTGCCTCGCGCGGTCTAGTGGAAGTGCGTGCCGGCAGCGAGGAATACGGCACCGTGCGGTTGAAGGAGGCTCTCGGAAAGGCCGACATGTCGAGTGCCAACGACCTGTGCGCCTCGGTATTGCGGCACGTCAGCGAATTCGTGGAACAGCAGAAGCGCCGCCGCTTCCTGGGCCTGGTGAGTATCCATGCCCGCGTGGAAGGCGACTCGCTCAGCCAAAACGACATTACTACGGTAGGCTTAATACGAGCGACGGCTCGATCCCGGGTGGCCGTCGCGCATTAGCGCGAGGTCAAAAATGAATCGTAAAGTTCTCTGGATTCTCGGCGCAGTCGTTGCGCTCATCCTTCTCGTCATCATCCTGATTCCATTTCTTTTTGACGCTAATCGCTTTCGTCCCGAAATCGAATCCCGTCTCTCTCAGTCTTTAGGCCGCACCGTGAAAATCGGGGACCTGAAACTGTCTCTCTTTTCCGGCGGAGTTCGCGCCGACCAAATCTCCATCTCCGATGATCCCGCCTTCAGCCAGCAACCATTCGTCGCCGCCAAATCTCTGACGGTCGGCGTCGAGATGATGCCGTTGCTTCTGCACAAAGAACTGCGCGTAGAGTCCCTCACTCTTAACGATCCTACAGTTCGACTTCTGCAATCTTCGTCCGGCAAATGGAACTTCGCCTCGCTCGGATCGAAAAGCCCATCTTCGAAGGGCGACGCTTCTTCGCCTGATCTCCAGATTCAGAAGCTCGAGATCGCCAACGGTCGCCTCGACGTCGGAGGAGGTTCCGGAAAGACGCAGGCCTACACCGATGTTTCTCTGAAGGCTTCGAACGTCTCGTA
>DASTGW010000515.1:0-6151 GCA_035718705.1 Terriglobales bacterium
AGTACTACTGGAACGATCCCAAGGCAGAAAAGCCGCGGTCCTTCTTCGACACTGGCAAAGAAGATGTCTGGTACTGGCCCTTCGACGGTTTCTATGACGGCCACGCTCTGTACCTGACGGCGATGATCGTTCGCAATAAGAAGGGTGCCGGACCCGAGGATCCCTTTGGGTTTGAGATCGCCGGCACGCAGTGGTTCACGGTTCATAATCCGCTGGACACGCCCGACAAATGGAAGGTCGATTCCAGCAAACTGACAGGCGAGGAACTTTGGGTTGGAAGCTCAACCTTCACCGACGGCGATTTCGTCTACTTCTACAGCCAGGTTCCCGCAGGCGAAGGCAAGGGGTATATGACGGTCGTTCGCCGCGCGAAAACGAAGCTCGCCGATGCATCCGCCGGGTGGGAGTACCTGGGCAGCCACAACCAGTGGCACGAAGGATTGCCGAAGAGCGGTTTCGCAAGGGTCATCGATCAGGCCATCTCAGAGATGAGTGTCCGTTATCATCCATCGGTGAAGAAATGGGTCGCGATTTCCGGCGGACCGGAATTCCCGACGAACTACATCGCCGTGAGAGCGGCTGATTCCCCGATCGGCCCCTGGTCGAGTCCGGTGAAAGTCTTTGAATTTCCTGAAATGAGCCCGAAGAACGCCGGCTACGACAAAGATACCTTTTGCTACGCGACCAAGGAGCACACAGAATTCGGCAACACGAAACTCGTGATCACCTACGCCTGCAATTCGTTCAAGCTGCAAAAGGTGATCGACAACATGTCGCTCTACAAACCGCAGGTCGTGGTTGTCGATATTCCGAAATAAGAGAAGCTAGTAAGTAGAACGATCGTGTTCCACCATGTACTTCCCAATGAAGAATCCAATGGGCGCTCCCACCAGTATGTCGGAAGGGAAGTGCTTCTTGGCGGGGAAGCGCGAGATGCTCACCGTTGTTGCGAGCGCGTAGCTTCCCCATTTAATCCAACGATTGTGTGGGTAACGATGCGCCATGGCACTGGCAAAGGCAAACGACGTTGCCGAGTGTCCGGAAGGAAACGACTTGCCACCTTCCCAGAATTCACCACTGCTCTTGCTGGTGTATGGGTACTGTCTATTGAACGCAGCCTTCAGTCCGATATCCACGCCTAGCGCTACTCCCGCTGCTTCGAGGGCCTTGAATCCGGACTCTGCGGCATAAGGATGATGCGTCGCGCATCCGATCGTCCAAGCAGCTGCTCCCGATCCTAACGCCACCGCCAGACCCACGTTTGATGCCTTCCCTGCTGCGTCCTGCATGTTGGTCGATTGAATGCGGTCCGCTGCTACTTTGTCGCCATATCCAATGAGAACGCCGGTAGCCGCCGCGAAGGGGATCTCCCACTTCAAGTTCTTGGGCTGCGCCAGCGCTCCAGGAACACGGGTGAGGCCGTGACCAAAATTACTGAGGTCCGTCGGGATGGTCACGAGTGTTGTTCTCACTCCGCAGGGTGCGGTGCTTTGAGCAGCACTGGGCAAAGCGGCAACCAGGCACAGCAGTACAACCAAGCCAAGGCCGCGAAGTGTGTTCATGGTGATTCGATTGGAATGTAGCTGCGTTGAAGAGGTTGTAAATGGTGATGAAAACCTTGAACTCCTGATCCTTTTGCTGCCATACATCTCCAAAGCCTGTGCTGCTGCATCTTAGTTGGCTAAGGAGAGCTCTGCTTGTCTCGCGCCTTGGACCTTCCGGACGAAGTCGAACAAAAATCGGAATCAAAGCCGAAGCAGGCCCTTAAGCCACCGCTTCCGGCGACGCCGCGAAAGCGTTTGACCATTCGGGAACTGCTCAGGCCCCATACGGGATCTCTGGCTCTGGGGTTCGTGGCCGTCCTTGGTGAAGCGGTAGCCAATCTCCTGCAGCCCTGGCCTCTGAAATTGGTGCTCGACGAAGTGTTCAAGGGTCACGGCGATAAAGCCGACGTTCCCCATCTAGTGCGAACCCTCTTCGGACCCGGACAACTGGCAACCGTAAAGTTTGCATGTATCGCGGTGATCGCAATAGCGGTCTTGGACGCGATCTCCACCTACGCCGAGAAGTACCTCACTACCAGCGTCGGCCAGTGGGTCACGTATGACCTTCGCCGGTCCATCTACGCCCATATGCAGCGGCTCTCGCTGGCCTTTCACGACCAGAATCGCACCGGCGATCTCATCAGTCGCGTTACCAGCGATGTCGACGACATCCAGTCATTTATCGCCAGCGGTCTGCTCAGTTCCGTCATCAACATCCTGACTCTGGTCGGCATGATCGGCGTCATGTTCTGGCTGAACTGGAGATTCACGTTAATAGCACTATCCATTGCGCCCATCTTGTTCATGGTCGTGTTCACTTACACGCGGCGCATCAAGCAGGCTGCCCGCAAGGTCCGCAAAAAGGAAAGCGTCGTTTTCTCCGTAGTAGAAGAAGTGCTCTCTTCGATTCGCGTCGTGAAAGCGTTTGCCCGCGAACGCTACGAGCAGGAGCGCCTGGAGGAAGCAAGCCTTGGCGAAGTCGAATCTGCACTTCGCGCACGAACCCTCAAGGCAAAACTCACTCCACTGGTCGACGTCATCGTCGCCATCGGCACCTGCCTGGTCCTGTGGTTCGGCGCCAAGATGACGCTCAGCGGAGCTCTCTCCGTCGGTTCCATGGTGCTGTTCATTCAGTACCTGAGCAAGATGTACAAACCGATGCAGGAACTCTCGAAGATGACCGACACCTACTCAAAGGCGGCGGTCGGTTACGAGCGCATCCAGGAAATTCTGCAGACCAATACCGAGGTCCGTGATCTGCCCGGTGCAAAGCCCATTAAGAAACTCAAGGGCAAGATTGAGTTCGATCACGTCTCGTTTTCTTACACTTCGGATCATCCGATCATCAAGGACATCAGCTTCTGTATTGAGCCGGGACAGGTTGCTGCTTTGGTAGGTCCCACCGGTACAGGAAAGACGACGATTGTCAGCCTGGTGCCGCGTTTCTACGATCCCGTGGAAGGATCGGTAAAGATCGACGGCATCGATGTGAAGAAGATTAAGCAGCAGTCCTTGCGCCAGCAAATCAGCTACGTGCTGCAGGAAAGTGTCCTGTTTCACGGCCCGCTATGGCAGAACATTGCCTACGGCAAGCCTGACGCATCGCGTGAAGAAATTGAGCGCGCCGCACAAGAGGCGAATGCGATGGAATTCATCGAAAAACTCCCTCAAGGCCTCGACACCGTTGTCGGCGAGCGCGGAATGACTCTCTCCGGCGGACAGCGTCAACGGGTCGCTATTGCCCGCGCCATTATCCGCAATACACCCATTCTCATGCTGGACGAACCTACATCGGGTCTCGATGCTGCTTCCGAAGAACTTGTATTCGAGGCCCTTGATCGCCTGATGGAAGGAAAGACGACCATCGTGATTGCGCATCGCCTTTCAACCATTCGCAAGGCGGATGTCATTTTCGTCATCAACGAAGGCAGTATCGTCGAGCAGGGCAAGTACGACGATCTCCTCAATGCTGGCGGACTGTTTTCGGAACTTCACCGCCTCCAGTTCAAAGGCGAACCCGCAGCCTAAAGCCGGTTCAATTCAGCGATTCTTGCCTGTACTGCCTTGCTGAACTGCTCGACTTGGGAAGGTGAATAGCCCGCCGCCCGGAAGGCATCTTCAATCTGTTTCGAGGAAAGCTGTCCCAGCAAGCCGCCGATCCACTTCGCGTCTTCACGAGGAATATTATTGCCAATCCAGCGAAGCCGGGCCTGGTGCCAGAAATGCGGAAGATCAAAGATGTACAGGAATGGGGGAAATCTGGGAAAACTGAAGCTCACATGCTTGTCTGTAGCATTCGTTACGAACTTAGCCTTCTTGTACTCGCCCAGATTGTTTTTTCCCGCGGCTTCCGTCCATCGATCGCCCGACGCACCGAATGAGGTGCCCAGGTCGGTAACCATGTAGCGCTCCGTACCATCCTTATCTCTGTAAATGGCGTTGTTCTCATCCTTCAGGTCCCAATTGCTGATGAGCGCCATCATCACGCGAAGTCCGTTGAATTCTCGGCTGCCCTTGATGTGGTTATAACGCCAGCTCCAGTCACCATCTTCCTTACCTTTATCGAAATGCCTCTGAAGGCGCACGTTTTCCACGTGCCCTGGGCTCGTTACATGTCCCTGGCCGCGATGTAGTTGGGATGGCAGTCCTTGTACCTCAAGGTCATGAACGAAGTAGTTCTCATTCACGAAGTATCCCACCGCCCACATCAGACGATTGGCCGCCACTTCTGCCTGCGCTTCCAGCCCGAGCTTCGCCTTCCATTTCTTTCCGGATGCATCTTCGACATCCAGCTTCGAGCTGTGGCCTTTTTTGTCCTCAGCGACAAACTTCACCGGCAACTTGGGTCTGCCTTCTTCCCCGCCAGATCCATTCAGGAGATCCTTGGAGCGAATGTCTCCGGGGTCGCTCCACACTACCCGTGTCCCCGCCTGATCCTTCCGGTCAGCGGCGACGGCAAGCGAAAGAAATGCGAACAGGAAAACGAGCGTACATTGCAGTTGGCGCGTAAATGTCTTTTTCGTCAGAAGCATGCGTTTACTCGACAAGGTTTGATGCTGATTTCTCTTTCGAAGCAAGCCAAAGCTGCGGGCCAGAACTGCATCTAACGAATTGGCTATAGCTGTGTTCCGCTAACACTCTTCCTGTCTCCGAAGGAGTTCGTTTGAAGCTCATTGTTCAGCCTGCCGATGGAGTCGCTCCCCTGGTGAAGGCGATCAAGCAAGCCAAAAAGAGCGTTGAGATTGTGATCTTTCGCTTCGACGAAGTCGAAATCGAGAGGGCTCTGGAAGATGCCGCGCAGCGCGGAGTCTTCGTCCATGCCCTGATCGCTTTTACCAATCGCGGCGGCGAGCGCAATCTTCGAAAGCTCGAAATGCGCTTTCTCGAAAAGGGCATTACCGTGGCTCGCACGGCCGACGATCTGGTCCGCTATCACGGCAAGATGATGATCGTCGATGGTAAGGAGCTCTACATACTGAGCTACAACTTCACCCATCTGGACATCGAGCGCAGCCGAAGTTTCGGCATTGTCACCAAAAATCGCGAGCTTGTCAGTGAAGCGTCTCGCTTGTTCGAATGCGACACCAAACGCCAGAGCTACAACACGAAGGCCGAAAATTTTGTCGTAAGCCCCGCAAATGCTCGTGCCCGGTTGGAGGACTTCCTCAAACGAGCGAAACGCGAACTTCTTATTTACGACGTGGACATCGCCGACAAATCAATCATTCGGATCCTCGAAGAACGCGCTCAGGCCGGCGTACGGATCAAGATCATCGGCCACATCGCTCGTAACAAGCACGTGTTGGCAAGGCAGTTCCGCCGCATGCGGCTTCACACCCGTGTCATCATTCGCGACTGTAAGCTGGCGTTTGTAGGCAGCCAAAGCCTGCGGAAGCTCGAACTGGATGCTCGCCGCGAGATCGGCATCATTGTGAACAACGCGAAGATTGTCCGCTCCCTGGTTACGGTTTTCGAGGACGACTGGAAGGCCTCGGCCGCCGCCGACCCCAAGGCAGCGAAAAAGCAGGTGAGTGCTCACGCGGAGCGCGCCTCTAAGAAGGTGACGCGCGTGGTCAGTAGCAAGATCGCCCCGGCCCCCATCGTGCAACACGTCCTGAAGGCCATCGAGAAAGAAGCTAATGTAGAACTGGATCACGCGGAAGCAACTGCTGTCGTCAAAGGTGCGATCCGCAAAGCAGTCAAGAAAGCCGCGGTAAGGATTGTCGAAGAAGCCGCGGCAGATTAGGGCCCTGTGATGAAGAGATTTATTACATTCCGGCACGTTCTGCTACTGTGCGTCTCTATAACGCAATGCGCGACCGCGCAAACGGCCAAAGATTCCGCTGCATTGCGGGACTTCAGCACTCGAATCAACAAGTACGAATCGCTCAAGAAGAGCCAGTCTCTGCCGAAGAAGCAGAGCAATTCTGCCGAAGTCGTGAGCAAGGAAAAGGACCAGGCGACCCAAAAGGTCCAGAACGCGCGCCCTGCAGCTCGCCAAGGCGACATCTTCAGCCCGCAAATCGCCGCATACTTTAAACGGCAGATACAAAAGACACTCCATGGGCCTGACGGTGCTAAGGTTCAAGCAAGCCTTCGGAGGGCCG